>JAUXAU010000106.1 GCA_030619765.1 Thermoplasmatota archaeon | reverse complement strand
TGTAACATGATTTCTAAAAAAAGGTATAAAGGTAGATAGCATCTATTACAAATGTTCTATTTAAGGATAACATTTATATACTCCTCCTAAATGTATATTAATTATAATGGGGGAATAATATTTTTGGGATAATTCTTCCTTTTCCTACCTCCTCCTTCCCCCCCCCATTTTCATAATACTTTAGGTTTTGTGGTGAGGATAAAAAGGGATTGAAAAATCTATAAATCATATCAATGGTTCTCAGAACTGTAATTTGTATAATTTTTATACTATTTTTTATACTCATTCGGATGCTCTGCTCGGTATTTAAAAAAGCATTCTCTAGAGCAAAAATGATGCTTTGCGGTCTCATACAATCTCCTTGATTTGTAGATTACTTTGCCACAGGTCTCACATATAGTTTTTATAGACATCTACATCTTATCTCCTTACAATTTAATAAACATTTCTTTCTTTAAAAAACCAATCCCAATGGTTTTTGGGGAGGGTGAAATAGGGGTTCCACCCCTATAACCCCTTCCGCCTTCGCTCCCTCGGCAAGCCCTTCGGTCATGCCGCATCCCCGCTCGGCGGATTTAGTTGGGTAGTTGTTGCTGACCAACCGGCATAACCGTTACTCCATGATATCGTTGCTGATCCTGAAGATACTGAGTGGATTCCTCCAAGTTCATCAAACCAGTTGAAGCATGGTGTTCATATCCACTCCAGAAGCTACCACGTGGATATCGTTTCCGAAATCCTGGATGTATTTCAAACATTTTCTTCGCGCTTCTAGATTTGAGTATAATTTCTGCAGTCTCAACTGAGTAACGTTTTGGTATGTTCACTTGGAAATGAACATGATTCCAAGCAAAACCAAACTCACCGAACTCAAAACCAAAACGCTCAAGTTCATAAAAGGCACTTATACATGTGTCAATGTGCGACTGTTTCTTAAAACACTTATACCTTTGATGAGTGACAAACATCATAGTCACCCAGTTATTGCGGGTGTCACCCGCAATCTTTTTAGAGCTACCGCTACATGCAATATCCATATTTATTTGATCTCCTGTCGCACCTCTATAGGACACACCATAGCGGTGTGTCGCGTGCGACAGAAAACGTATTATTGTAGATAGAAAAAAAGATAGCTTTTCATCTGCGGGTCTTACACTTACGTTTCAGACCGCGCAGTATTCAAGCTATTTCAATAATAAGGTGAAATTAAAATGTCTAAATGTCCGCATTGCAAACAAGAAATAATTCTTAAAGATGTGAATAGAGAAACAATAGGAGCTGGTTTTCTAAAACAGGAGATAATGTATTCTTGTCCACATTGTGATACAGTTATTTTGGGTTTAGCAGAGGAAAGTACGGTTAAACCACCCTTAAAAAGGGAACGAGATTTGAATACGTTTTCTTTCCACCTGTACCGTAGTGTAGGTTAGGGGTCATATAATATTATCGATTAGTATTCTAAGTTTTAATAAAGGTTATGATAAAACATAATGGCACCATTAATGTAGCTGGGATTTCCATTTCGTACACTTTTAATGAGATGAATCTGAAAGAAAAGAAGTTGTTGTGAATCCAGTAAAACATAAATACTATTTTTTATATAAGCCTACTTATTAAAAGAGATTTGATGTCGTGATTGAAAAGAGCGTTCGTTGCCCGAAGTGTCATGAACTAGTAACCTTTTCTGGTAAACCTGGAGAGCATCTTACGGTTACATGTCCAAAATGCAGTGCACGGGGAAAAGTTACATTTAAAAAATCAGCGATAGATCAAGACCATGCGATAGAGGTGTCTCATCTAAAAAAGATTTATGGGGACCTTGTTGCAGTCGATGATATTTCTTTTTCGGTGAGAAAAGGTGAAATTTTTGCTTTCCTTGGTCCAAATGGTGCTGGTAAAACAACGACAGTAGAAATCATTGAGTCAATACGTGAGTTGACAATGGGTACAGTCAAGATATTTGGCAAGGATATCGTATCTTCTTTTAATGATATGAAGGAAAAAATCGGTATTCTTCCTCAGGAGTTTCAATCATTTGAAAAGCTCACGGTGAAGGAAACGCTTGTATATTTCTCAAAGCTCTACAAAAAAAGAGCAGATATCGATGACATTATAGATTCAATGGATCTTAAAGACAATCAAAACAAATTATACAAAAACCTTTCAGGAGGTCTAAAGCAACGTGTAGGTGTTGCAATCTCTCTTGTAAATGACCCTGAGATTGTTTTCCTTGATGAACCGTCAACCGGATTGGATCCAAAAGCACGACGCGAAGTCTGGGAGGTCATTGCCAATCTTCGCAGTAAAGGAAAAACAGTATTTCTTACCACACACTATATGGAGGAAGCAGAATATCTGGCTGACCATATAGCCATCATTCACAAAGGGAAGATTATAGCTGAAGGTTCTCTTGAAGATTTAATAAACAGATATGGAAAAGGTAGCTTACTTCATATTAAAGGTTGTAAAACCAGCAATACAGTTGAAATGTTAAGGGAGAAGGGATTTAATGCAACTTCCAAAGGGAATGGCAATATTGCAGTGACAATTGAGCATAAGGATCGTTTGCTTGAAGTGTTATCCCATCTGAGACACGAGTGTGTTGACTACGATAGCATTGATATACGCCGCTCTAATCTTGAAGAGATATTTCTCCAACTAACCGGGGCTAAGCTATCGGAGGTGGAAGCTTGAATCTTCGTATTATAGCCTCTGATTTCAATGCAAGTCTAAAGACATGGAAGAGAAGTAAAGGTACGATGTTCTGGACAATTGCCTTCCCAGTCCTTCTTATTTTAATTTTCGGAGCGATTTTCTCAGGTGTAGATGAAGTCACTTATGAATTTCATGTTCAGGATTTAGATGATTCTGACTGGTCTCATACATTCATGAATATTCTAGACAACATTTCAGTGGTGGATATTAAAACCGTCTCAGCAGATGAAAATATCACCGCATTTATAGAAAAAGAGACTCTCCCAGTAGCATTAGTAATACCTGAGGGATTTGGCGAAGCTATAGATAAATCGTTTTTTGGTGAAGAAATTACTGTCAATGTCTCATTTCATTATGATCCTTCAGAACAGGGCTCTTCTGCTTCAATTTTGAGAAGCATTGTCACAAGCAGTCTTCAGGAGTTCAATATGCAACTCTCAGGTGGCCGACGTATAATTGGCGTAGATCAGATTAGTACTATCACGGAGGATTTCGATTTTATCGATTTTTTCATACCTGGCATGATTGGTTTTACCATAATGACCTCTTGTATCTATGGAAGTATCGAGCGGAATACTAAGTTTAGGAAAGATGGAGTCCTTCGTAAACTTTTGACTACGCCTATTACACGAGCGGAATGGATTCTCGCAAAAATGTTGTTCATGCTGTTTCTTTCATTTGTGTCAACGTTAGTGATCCTAGGAGTTGGCATCTTGGTTTGGGGGGTTTCTTTACATATTAATCTTTTCATGATTGTTTTCATGATCATGATAATAATAGCTACAAGTTTTTTATTCTCAGGAATTGGAATGATTATCAGTCGGTTTGTTAAAGAAGAGGAAACAGCAGATATGGCAGGTGGTGCAATCACTTTTCCAATGATGTTTCTAGCTGGGACATTTTTCTCATTAGACATGATGCCTGAGTTTATGCAATCAATAGCACGTATTCTCCCGCTCTATTATGTTAACGAAGGGCTGAGAAACGCAATGATTTACATGAACACTGATAAAGCCATTTTCAACACCGCAATCGTCATTATATTTGCAACTGTATTTTTCCTCATAGGTGTATTTGTTACAAAATGGAAAGAAGATTAGCTTATTTTTCGGGCATCTTGAAATGCGTGTTTTTAAAAAATGTAAAGTCTAGATTGTTCCAATCATCAAAATCTCCTTTGCCATGAGAACCATCTGAATAATTGATTATTGAGTATGTATACCGATAGTTCATACAGCTTTTATATTTCATATATTTCCACCATTGTATGGTAAACAGTTTTGCTGCAATCATGTTGTCATTTCCCCCATGATCATCAACAGTCAATCCAAAAGTATGTCCCAACTCGTGTAATGCACCTGCAACTATCAATCGCCCTCTACTAAATAATGGTGAATCCTCTTGGAGTGCTTGTGCCGATATTTGAAAGGAATCAAGATGATTCCATCCTACAAAGGTAAATCCTGGCCCAGCTCCATAGTCGCACACCAGGCAGTAATGGAAAATTCCCTTCCTCGGATTATTTAGGTTATTATGCAGAAAGTATTCCCAGTAAAGATCGCGAAGATCTGCATAAGAAAAGTGCGCTACATATGGAATCTCTTCTCCTCCTTCCAGATTGCCGAGGTCAACATGAAGCGAAATATTTTGTTTTTCAAAAACCGCTATCATTTTATCTACATAATAATCTGGAGGTTTATTGGAAACATTATTTGGATTTTTTGCTTCCACCCAATCGAACTCTAAAAATACATCTTTATGAAATGGATTTGATCCATATTCATCGGTATAGCATTCCTCAATATTATTCAATCCATCCTTATCAGGGTCAAGGTTTTTATGATCATCCCAAGAAGTAGGATCATACCCCCATTTTTCCTCCCACCAATCTGGAACATGATCATTATCACTATCCGGTCCTGGAAGTTCTATTTCAACATATCGCGAATTGTTAATCTCAACATTGAACAATTCATAATCTATTTCCCAATTTGTGCCGGCAGTTTCAACTTTTTGCAAGAGCCATGGAAAAACGGTTACGCGCCCAAATTTCATAAGTATTCTATCTTTTGATTCTCGTTCAAACAATGCCGGACCAAACGGGGAACCCCACCAGTTATGCCTTGCATCACATAGTGAATATATAGAATATAGTCCACAAAGAGAATTGTGAACATTGTTGTTCAGTAATCTAAAGTTACTGTTTTTTGCTTGTATCCCCAATCTTAAGTTTTCTGAAAAATCACATTGTTCAATCATTATGTTTTCCGAATTTTTATTTATGTTAATTGCAAAATGTGTGTTCCAAAACAAGTTACAGTTTGAGATGTAGATAGTTGAACTATTCGAAATTTTAATTCCAAACCCATTGTGGTAAACATTACAATCAGAAATATTGATATTACTACAATAACTTAAGAAAAAACCACCTTGATTGTCATTATTATTGTATGCGGCACATCTTATCGATTCAATGTTTGAAGAATTATTAAAGAAGAATGCAATGCCATTTGTATGAGCATAACAACCATTTATTTTGATTTCATTAGAATTTTCGGAATGTAATCCAAGTCCGTTATGATAAAAAAAGCAATCTCTTATTTTGCTACCTCGTGATGACTTAAGATATATGCCTTCTCCATTCGTATGGAACGTGCAGTTGTTTATCTCATTATCATTTGTATGATTTACATATATACCACTTTTTGTCCTGTAAAAAATACATTCTGTTATTAAATTATTCTCCGAATCCAATTTCATGCCAGCGTTATGCATATATCCCCCAGAATTTCTAATTGTAAAATTATGTACATATACATGACCTGCAATCAGATGGATAACAAATTCTTTGTACGTTCCGTCAATAATAGTACTACTTTTATTCTCGCCAATTATTGAAAGTGTTTTGTCAACTATAACATTCTCGTAATATACTCCGTTGAAAACGTAAACAGCATCTCCCTCAGTTGCATTCTCAATTGCATCGCAAATATACTGGAAGGGATATTCCAATGTTCCATTCCATGGTCCTCCCGTATTATTATCATCAACGTATATCGTTTTTCTGTTGATTAATACACTATCTGGTGTTTCAACCTGCCTGCCTATGCTATTGATTACAGAAACATTAGTAAGCAAAAATAGTAGAATTATAATTAATGATGCGAATTTTTTTTTCATTTTTCTAGCGATTATTTAAAGTATATTTATAATACATAAATATATCTATATAAAATAACTTTATTCCTAATTTTCATTAAGAATAAATTAAAATTTTTATAATTTCTTTTGAAAATATAGAAAAGTATTTATATTTATAATTACAAATATACTTATGTGGATAGTGTTAGCAATTAACACTAAATACATCGGTAAGAGATTGTGAAAAAATGTTAATTGTTGGAAGTACCTCAAATATAGAAGAACAAAGAGATATCAGATCGATAGCAGAAATATTCATAATTGGAGAAAGATTCAGATACCTTGCACTCCAACAAAAAAACAAGAAGAAATGAAATTTTAGGATTATTTATAGATGAAAAACTAAATCTAATTTTGGTTGTAAAAATATTGAATGGAAATGTTTTTTATCCAGATAAGCTCTTGGTTCCAATGAGTGTTTTTGTATCCATTACGCCATTTGTTGACCGTATTTTGCTAATGACGATACTACCAATCTCATCGATATCTCTACACTCTATTTTTACGAGAATATCAAATTCTCCGAAGAGGGGATGTACCTCAACTATTTCTGTTATTGTATTGAGTTTTTCATATACCTCTTTTTCTTTTAATGGGCTTATACTCAACAATGCGAATCCAATTGCCATGATTCACCTGAATGCTATTTCTATATCATATAGTTTTCTTTGTTTCTAAGACCTGCTGTATTGAATAAATCGTAAGGAAAACTTGTCTGTATAAATATATATAAAGAAAAAAAAGAGTTTTCTTATCCGTACATCGAATAAGGAATTGGCGGCATTGAGGGAGCCGTTGGCTTTGATTGCTCCAGGAACTTTCGTATATTTTTCTCTATCTCCTTTGCCTCCTTATACAAAGGTTTCGGATCAATCTTTATCCCTGGGAGCATTATGTCCAATTTTTCCAATAAATTCCCAGCAGCTCTAGAATCTGGATATGATGCATGAGCCTCTGCCAACAGACAGAGAACATCGCGATTCATAAGGACCCCCTTATATAAGAGGACACCAGTGACACCGGTGATCATACCTTCTTGGGTTTCCATGATTTTATACTTTTTAAGAATGTTTTTCATCCTAGGATTACTGCCTACTCCATAGACCTGTAATTTTTGTTTCTTTATATTCCCCACGGCATGTGTTCCTTCTAACGCAACAATTGTTTTGCATCCTTTCTCATTTGACCATTCAAGAATGGTATCACTCAATAGCATTATTGTGTCCATTGGAGGCATGAACTCGGAGATTATCACGGTTATCTGCTCACAGGAGCCATCTGGCCCACAGATCTTATTTCCAGTGTATATCCTTACAGGAGGGGAAGGAATAGATTTATGAATGACTGTAGCTGGCATAAAATTTTTTGAAACGATTGCCCCTATCTCATCTAGTTTTAACGAATCAATGATAAAACGTCCAGCAATAGAACTAACTAATCCCACAGTTGGAAATGCAACAACAAGCATCGAATTTGAAAGATCCACTTCTTTGTACTCTACTATAGATATATTTTCCATGGCTTCAAAATCTGATATTTTGTATTTAAACATTGCCTGAAATTTTTGAAATGATGGTTTCGATTCAATGACCCCATTTTAAAAAATGAGGTCTCTAAACATTGAATCGAGTGAACTCTCGGAGTTCAACTATTGGTGAATGTGATAGTAAAAGAATATCACAAGAGAGAAACATAAACTTTTACCAC
>JAUXAU010000101.1 GCA_030619765.1 Thermoplasmatota archaeon | reverse complement strand
GTGGTAGCTTCTGGAGTGGATATGAACACCATGCTTCAACTGGTTTGATGAACTTGGAGGAATCCACTCAGTATCTTCAGGATCAGCAACGACATCATGGAGTAACGGTTATGCCGGTTGGTCAGCAACAACTACCCAACTAAATCCGCCGAGCGGGGATGCGGCATGACCGAAGGGCTTGCCGAGGGAGCGAAGGCGGAAGGGGTTATAGGGGTGGAACCCCTATTTCACTTTCCTCTTTCATAAACATCTTGTACCGATACTTGGGACACCATTCTAAGTGGTACAAATTCTGGCCAACGCTATGGCTACTGCTAACTAAATCCATAATTTATCACGTCCTAGGCAGGTTTTCTAAGACATCCGCCAGAGGCGGGTGTGCCTGCCCAAGACGCAATTGTTTTCTAGAAAAAGAAGGTTTTCTGGGTAAAACATGGAGGCGCCTTAAAAGGCGGGGATTTAAACCCTTAAAACTACATTAAAGATTTTTCTATAAAACTTAAAAATACGAGATTTGAATACACTTTTACTGGTAAAAAAAGGGGTCAATTATTTATCTTCTAACTTTCATTGATTCAAGCATCTCTTTTCCAAAATCAGTGAGTTTGTAAAGCTTGATATTTTTCCCACCGCTTATCTGCTCAACAATATTCAGACCAATGAGCGATTCATCCTCCCTATACCTGAAATTCATTCCTCTAATGGCACCTATAACGTTTGTCGGGGTTGTATGAACATTATATGCAATCTCAGAGGTATAACTGCCACTTGGACTGATTTCGAAAAGATACTCTGCAATCTTTTTCCTAACGTTACTTCTCCTAAGAGATCGTATAACAAGAGGTTTCAGTATATCCGGAGAAATAACTGTCCCATCTCCGTCCTGCATCCCATATCCCAGTTATTACAACATATGTTACCTCGTTTTAATAAAGTATTGTTCATATGCACATGTACCTGCATAACAACTAAGATATTCAGAAGATGATGTACGTGCTTGTTTACATGAATAGCTGTCTTCAGAATTGCCTTATGTCCAAGGGAATCAATACTTCCACCCACCCCTTTTTCAACTATATAAACAAAAAAGACAATATGCTCTCAAGATGCGAGGGACTCTACATGGCTCCTCTTTTTTCAAACCCTCCCATCCCCTCCTCACTTTATTTTAATATAAATATCTGCTAACAATAGATTGAATTTAAAGATTATTTGCTAATCATTCCCCTTTGGCAAAAAAACAAATTCTCTTTCATTCTGTTCAATATGCAGGATTCATTGTATTAGCTTGGATACTCTTAACCATTGCTACTAGAACTCTATCAGTAAATAAATTGCCAATATATTTTGCAAATTCATCAGAATAATTCATAAATAAATAATTCACTAAGATATAATTAAAAAATCTAGCTGCTCCATACATGACTTCAATATTTGGTGTTACTTCTGAAATAAAATCATCTGGGTCATCATCGTATATTTTTTCAATTACACTCTCCTTATTTTCATCAGTGTGACGAATGACAATAAAATAATCAGGAATAATGAGAATATTTCCATGTGAAATCGAATGTCGTATTGTTGCATCATAATATTTTAGAAGAGTTTTTCCTTGCTTTGAACTACTATTAAGTAACTTACTCGGGTCTTGTGAATGAAATAAGTATTTGTTTACATTAATCCTATGTCCTGTGGAAAGACCGTGACAATAACAATCGAAAATCAACATCTTTCTGAAAAGCTCATAGGTAGATGTGTACCATCGAAAAAATGTGTTTATCATTAGAGATGAATTCAAACGGTTACTCATATCAAGTTCTTCAGTTGCTCTGTACCATAGCCTCCTTGTTGTAATCGAGTCATAATAAGGTGCATATAAATCAGTATGAGGTAAACCAGGATACCCAACGAATATAACCTTTAACGCATCCATTCCTTTGTTGAAATCTTTTTTAATCAAATCGAAGACGTAACCAAGCATTGCCATGCCAGTATCAACAATTTCATTACCAAGAGTTCCTTTTATCATGGCATCATATTCTGGACCTAGCGAAGAATCAAGTCCTTTTACGTATTCTTCATTTTGTAAATTTTTTATTTCTTTTAATAATTCCTTTTCAAAATTGCCAACCATATTTTTCCTCCCCCAAATCTACAATTTCATTTTTTTTTAAATTCCTTATTCCATCCTCCTTCTATTTGCAAACACTATACCTATCAAAAATAAGATAATAGTATAAGCTGACATAACACCGATACCACTCCATAACTCTGGTTCAAAGGTAGTTAAATTAAATCCGTGACCTGGGCCAAAACCACCTCCATTTCCAGCTCCCAGAACATTCGTAATTAGATCTCCATCATGGGTTACAATAAACCAGGGATCTACTTCAGCAACTGTAAAAACAGTAGTTATAATTGGAAGTATCATCATTAAAAGGAAGAAACCAATGAGTGTAGATGTTATTGCCTTTTTCATGATGCTGCTAAAGAAAAAAACAATACTCACAACACTAGTGGAATAGAGTAATGCAAGTAAAAAGGATTGAGCTAATTCTATAGTAATTCCCGATGCCCCATATATAGAAGATATCTCTAAAATTGTAACTAGATAATAAATTGAAACAATAAGCCATGTAGAAATTACAGCAGCAACGTATTTACCCATAAAAATGCTTGATTTTCGTTGAGGTGTCGGAAATAAGAGCAACCCTGTTTTTTTCTCAAACTCTCCAGATATTGCATCCCCTGTAAATATTGCTCCAGAAAGAATTATCAAGAGACTAATAAAAGCAAGATTACTTGCTACAAAATCATTAGCAGTATCAGCATAATCTTGACCTAACGCAGGAGGAACTGTTAAAAAGATAAGAGGTATCAAAATTGCCAATGCAAGAGTAATAATTACTCTTTTCCTCCTAAGATGTTTTAAGAGTTCAAATCGTACTGAAAGATACATATTTTTAAAATCATCTAAAGCAGGGATATAATTAAGTAAATTCATTTATACTACCCCCCTCTCATCTTTCATGATAGACACATAGAAATCCTCTAAATCTGCCTTCTGAGTAGAATAAGAAATCACTTTTAATCCTTGTTTAGTCAATTTTTTTAGAATTTTATAGCTAGTTTCTGGTTTTCCATCAAATTTTATTTTAAAAATACCATTTTCTGTTTCTAAATTATTTATCTCAGATATGCTTTTTATTTTTTTAATGTCATCTTCTGATAACTGGTTTAAAAATTCAACTTCAATTGTGTCAATTGTTATTCTATTCATAATTTCATCTATGGAGCCTTGAGTAACAATTTTACCATCATCTAAAAAAATAACTCTATCGCAAGTATCGCGTACCTCACGTAATAGATGTGAACTTAAAAAAACAGTTATCCCTTCAGTTTTAAACTGTTTTATCATGTTTCTAATATCTTTCATTCCTTTTGGATCTAAACCAATGACCGGTTCATCAATAATTAATATTTTTGGATTATGCAATATTGATTTGGCTATTGCTAATCTTTTCTGCATCCCTGTACTAAATGAACCAATCTTTTTATATTCCCACTCTGATAGTTTAACTACTTTCAAAACTTCTTTAATTTTTTGATTTATTTCGTTTTTATCCAGTTTATGAATTTTTCCAAAATATGTTAACATCTCATGAGGGGTAAGATAATCATAAACTCCGGGAACTTCTATTAATGATCCCACTGATATTAGTGCTTTTGTTGGAGTTTTATTAACATCGATTTCATTTATATAAGCATGTCCAGATGTTGGTGTGAGTAAATTTGTCAGTAGCTTTATTGTCGTTGTTTTACCAGCTCCATTTGGGCCAACAAAACCTAATATTTCCCCTTTTTTTACATTAAATGTAACATTATCAAGAGCTTTAAAACCGTTAAACATTTTTGTAAGGTTTCTTACTTCAATTGCATTATCGGCGCTAATTGACTTTATTTCAGCTTTCTCACCTGGGAAAGTATATTTCCCCCTTGCATAACATTTGGGACAAGATAGAAGGATTGTTTCCCCAGGGTTTCCATTTATTTTTAAATGAGTTTTACATTTGGGACATTTGACAGTTTTTATTATCATAACTATTAACCTCAGGTTTCCTCCAAAATTGAACGAGATTTTTTCAATAACTTCATAACTTCATCTTTTTTCTCTTAAGATAACAAGAATTACACAATCCTTTCACTCTGGCTAAATTGTTACACCCAGGTACGCTACAGATTTTCCCTCTGTTTTCATGGTATTTCATTCTTCCTTCAACATATTAAGAGGTGGTTATTCATTTTTTCCCTTCTTTTTCCCTTTATCTATATATCTCCAACTATAACCTGGGTATCTCATTGCTTTGAAATCTTTTAAAAATTCGTCAAACGCTATTGAATTACGGAAACGGAGTACTCTTACTACATCCCCTGTTTTTTCATCAAATAACTCGATTACCTCCCTATATTTCGTTCCAACCCTACCCATTTCCCCTCCACACCTACCTACAATTTAATAACATCTATTACTTATATAAACCCAACCTTGTTTTTTTGTGGGAGGATAAAAAGGGATTGAAAAATGATTTATTTTTCCTCCGATTTATCTTCTTTTTTCGCCTTTATCTCATTGATATTTTTCCACGCCTTTTCGACACGTTGTCCAAAAGTGGTCATTCCATCACCCCTCACTCATAGTTTCATAAACATCAATCCCTTTAAAAAACCAATCCTTGTGTTTTGGGGGAAAATAAAAAAAGTAAGGTGCTGGATATAAAATAATAAATAATATTCCTATTGATAACCTCTCCCAAGGTTGATGATAAACTGTGGGTCGAACTGATCAATGATTGCTGAAAATAATTTGAAGTGTTGTAGATGCGTTAAAGTGATTAAATTCGGTACAGAATGCATACAGGTAGACAATATGTTCTTTCATAAGGACTGTTGGGAAGAGGTGAAAGGGAGATGATTTTTATCTCATATGTCTCTTTAAAAAACCAACCCTATAGAATAATTTGGAAAAACTATCTAAACAATGAAATAACTATATAATATACATGCATGTGAAAACAAACTGTAAACATTTTACTTGGAAAAAATCACTGCTTATTGATATGAATAGGATAAATCAAAACATACTGAGAGAGTCTCACTGTGATCTTAAAAAATTCAGTAAGCATAGCTGTCCAGATGACTGTAAATGGTGTGAAAAAAGATGATTGAAAAACAGGTTTTTAATGCATTAAAAAAAGAAAGGAAGAAATTGATTTAATTACAAAAGTGCAGCGCTAAAGAATCCGAATGCAAAGCTCGTAGTAATGATTCCCAATCCAGATCCAACGACTGCAATCTCTTCACCTGAGGCATAGGTATTAAACGAAAACGGTGAAAATTGTAAATATCGTAATCTTACTGCATCGAATGTGGTGAGATCCCCTTCGGCGTTAAGGTTTTCAATTCTTCCAAATAGGAATGCCATATGCGGTTCAAGCACATCGATTTCAAGATATGGAATATAGTCATTACCATTTGCACTATATTCTTTTGAGTGGAATTTTGGAGTAGGAAGATTAGGTCCTCCCCAATACGTTTCATCCAATATCTGCCATCCATAATTCGCCTCTTCTCCATCGACAAAATCTTTTACATCAGTTGTTACTTCCCACTCCATCCAAGCGCCAGGGGAACTGGGTACAACAGAAGAAGCAGTTGTCTCTGCAGCAAGGTTGGGTCTAGTGTTCCAAGTAACTGAATCTTCATTCCAATTACTTGTAATTCTATATAGAGTTAGTTCTCGACCAGCAGGATTAGTATCAAGATATTGATAATAAAATATCTTTAATGTTGCGGATTCAATAAGAGCACCAGAAGGTATTGATGAAATATCAAATTTAAACAATAAATCCCTTTCCCAGTCTGAAGTAGCTCCGTATTTATTTGATAATTTTAAATCAACATCGGAACCCGTATTACCATTAGGAGAACGCATATCTATATATACATCATCTGTTGGATAAAATGTTTCTGTACCACGATTTAGATTTCCAATTTCATCAATCGCATTGGATGATTTAACGTTATTATTTATTCCTGATACAACACTAGCTCCAACAAATAGGATTATAACTCCTATTACCAATGTTTTGCTTAACAAATTTTTTTTCATATTTTTTTCCTCCCATAAAATAAATCTGTAATATGTAATACCATCGCTTTATTTAAATTTTACTCGTTAAATATATTTGCAACATCTGTAACAAATCCAATTATTGTAGGTGGGCTGATTTCAATTTCCACAATACTTTACATGGTTTGGGTTTTTGGGGAGGATAAAAAGGGATTGAAAAACAGGTTATTTTGTTAGGGGTTTTAAGCAGATAAAAAAAGAGAGAGCCTTTACTTACGGATAAGTCCTAACGAAGAAAGCTCCTTAAATAAGTTATCCACTGCTAATGACACATCCTCTACCGTTCTTCCACCTGCACAGACTATTTTACCAGATATTTATATAAAGAAGAACCATACTTTTCTATCGTAGACTGGATTAATAGAGTTTTACAGGTCTGATTTAATTGGCAAGCAAAAAAGAGAAACAAAAAATAGAAGAAACTATCAAATGCCCTGAATGTGGGGGCACACATCTTAGTAAGGATTACTCCAGAGCGGAATTGGTATGCAAGGATTGTGGACTTGTTATTGATGAAGATCTAATTGATCATGGTCCTGAATGGCGTGCATTTGACAGTGAACAACGTGAGAAACGAGCACGAACTGGAGCACCAATGACGTATACAATTCATGATAAGGGTCTCAGTACAATGATCGGTTGGACAAACAGAGATGCTTACGGTAAATCTATTCCAACCAAAAACAGGGCGCAGCTATTTAGAATGAGAAAATGGCAGAGAAGGATTAGAATTAGTGATGCCACAGAGAAAAACCTTGCGTTCGCTCTTTCTAATCTTGATAGAATGTCATCACGCATGGGTCTTCCAAGAACGGTTCGGGAGACTGCTGCTATGATTTATCGTAAAGCGGCATTAAAGAATTTGATCCGTGGTAGAAGCATGGAAGGTGTTTCTGCTGCAGCTTTGTATGCGGCATGCAGACAGTGTCGTGTGCCACGGACACTTGACGAAATAAGTAGTATTGCACGCATGTCACGGAAAGATGTCGGGAGGAACTATAGATATGTCGCTCGTGAACTAGGACTAAAATTGATGCCTACAACACCCCAGGATTATATATCAAGATTTTGTAGTGAATTAAAGCTTAGTGGCGACGTAAAGGCTAAAACAATAGAAATACTCAAAGAAGCAGCAGATAAAGAACTCACCAGCGGCCGTGGACCAACAGGTATGGCAGCAGCATCTCTCTATATCGCAACAGTACTTTGTGGTGAACGACGAACACAGCGAGAGATTGCAGATGTTGCGGGCGTAACAGAAGTAACCATTAGAAATAGGTACAAAGAGCTCACAAAAAAACTGGGTATAGATATTATCATGTAGGCTTACCGTTCTACCTATTTGCTTTTCTTTTTAGTTAAACATATTTCAATTGAAGATACATTAGATGTTCTACCTTCTTCGTTTGTCATAGATTCTGTTCCTATTTTTATTTCTTTGATTTTTGCATCTGTTACAAACCTGTTTCTTGTGATTTCGGCTGCATCTACTGCTCTACTAATGGCTCTACCTCTAGCTTTTATTACTACTTCAGTTGAAGCGCTAAATTGAGTTACTACTGCAAGCACATAACTCATTGGCGGTTTGCTTCCAACATATATTACGTTTTCATCTCTTCTTCTTTCTTCAGTTGTTTCTTCTTTTGTTGTTTCTTCTGCCATTATTTACCTCCTCCAAATCTACATTTTCATAACAACTATCGAGAAATGGTTATTCATTTTTTCCCTTCTTTTTCCTTTTATCTTTATATCTCCAATCATAACCTGGGTATCTCATTGCTCTGAAATCTTTTAAAAACTTGTAAAACTCCTTTGGATTGTGGAAACGGATTGATCTTACTACTTCCCCTGTTTTTTCATCAAATAACTCGATTACTACTTTATATCTCGTTTCAGTCCTACCCATTTTCCCTTCGCAACTACCTACAATTTCATAACCTCTCAAGCTTTAAAAAATCACGCCTGGTTTTTGTTGGAGGATAAAAGGGAATGAAAACAGGCTATTTTGTAGGATTTAATGGAGAGATAGGAAAAATATAAGTTAGAATTTATCTGTTTTCGATAATATTTTTAAGTTCTGATATATCATTTTTAATAATTTCAATTTCGTTTAACTTTTCCTGCTCAAAGGA
>JAUXAU010000125.1 GCA_030619765.1 Thermoplasmatota archaeon | reverse complement strand
GCAGATGCTAAATCAAATGATTCCTTTATAGTAAAACCTTCATCCATTTTATTAAACATAAAATCTTGCCATTCAAAAGCGACACTCGAACCCGGACAGGATCCCATACCACTAAATCCAACAGTAACAGTATCTGTCATTTGTCCCTTTCTAAACTCATATGAGAAGGAACCTGGGCCAGTGTTAGACATACCATTGCAACTGCCAATAAATGCAAATTTCATTGGTGATCTACCGTCCATATCATTTGTAACATCTGATGAATAGTAACAAAGTGTACTAGTTGCCTGAAAAAGCTGATAATTTCCATGTGCCATCTCGTAGAACAATTCATAATTTGAATTACTAACGTAGGAGGATATTGTTGCTGGGGTCGGCGCAGATATGCCAGTTGTTAAGGTACACCATCTATCGAACCAATACTCAGCATTTAGTCTGTAATCTAACCATGGATCTGGGAGACTCTCATTATGGTATCCTGATAGTAAAAAGCCACTTGATGGTGCAGGTGTTCCATACCCGATTTCATATCCATAATAGTCATACATAATCGTTGTTCCATCATTATGTCTGACTTCCCAACATAACAAAGGAAATTCTTGTGACTCGTGGAAAATATAGAAACAAGTGCAATCATTATTATCCGTAAACATTACTGCTTTTTTCCAAAAATAATCCTCTGGTTCAAATAACAAATCGTCTAAAGCAGGTAATAAATCAATATCAATCTCTGTCCAACTTCGTTCATAACGCAGTATATTATGATTTTCTATATCCATATGCAATAAGATAGAATCGTTTTTTATATGAACATGATTAACAATATGCTCCCAATATTTAACATGTCTGTTTCCAATAATTTCATCCACAACAAGAACTTTATCTACCGTTTCTTCTATTTCTTTGAATATTTCTGCTTCATTCTCAGAGTCATTAATTACGATCCAATGTCCTTCATTAATAGATGGTACAGTATTCTCACTTATAGTCGGAACAACACCTGCTCCTATAAACAACACTATTATGGCTAAAACCAATCCTTCCCTAACTAAACTATTTTGCATATATTTTCCTCCACTTATTTCTAGTAAAAGGTAATATAAAAAATATATTGTTTAAAAATTGTACAAAACGATAAAATTTTCAATATCAATATTGTTATGTTCAAAATAACTGTTTTTCTGAAAAATAGAAGAAAATGCATTTTAGTTACATTTCTGCAAATTATTTAAACAGATATCCTCTCCGCCCTGCTATAACCTTTTAGATTCTTCTAGCTAAAAACAAAATAGATAGGGACTATTGGACTTAGTTTATTTTAAAGAAGGTATCGGGATTCGAGCCCCTAACTTACTAGTATGTTATTAGGTTTCATATCTGTTGATTCTGCATTGGATTTTGATGCTTCGAATCACTTAAAATACCAAAGATATTTTGAGGTTTCTACCATTATACCTAAAAAGACTTAAAACCACGAGATTTATTAATAGAGATAAGATACGAAACTGTAATTTGGGAGAGGCAAATAATAATTAAAAAGAGGTGAAAAATATGGAAAAAATGATTGGTTTTTGCGGAATAATCTGCACTGAATGCCCTGGATTCTTAGCAACTCAAAAGGATGATGATGGCGAAAGAAGGAAGATTGCTGAGTTGTGGTCTAAGCAGTATAATACAGACATTAAACCTGAGGATGTAAACTGCGATGGGTGTTTGTCAGAGAGTGGAAGACTCATTGGTCATTGCAAAGTTTGTGAAGTAAGAAAATGTGGACAAGATAAGAGACTTAAAAATTGCGCATATTGTGACGAATATGCTTGCGAGAAACTCAACCAATTTTTTGAGATGGCACCTGATGCCAAAACTAATCTTGAAGACATCAGGAACAATCTTTAGGCTGAGTGAATGCTATAACTTCACCCAACTAGGGCAGAAAATACCAAAGATATTTTTAGTTACTTGGCTCCAAATGGACACGAAAGATCTGGTCCTAGCCAATCATCTGTCATAAAATGGGCAGTGTATCTACATCCACCACATAGCCCATTATAGTCGCATTTACCACATGATCCTTTTAAATTTTTCCTGTCACGCATGTTATTAAGAGTTTCATTGTTGGCCCAAATGTCCACTAATTTTTCTTCAAGAAGATTGCCGAGTTTCATTGGAGAAGGTACACACGGTATCAAGTCGCCTTGTGCTGTAAGTCCGCAATAGGTCAGTCCTGCTGAGCATCCGCTGAAACCTTTTGCGAAGCGTCTAACAAATTTCGATAGTTCCCCTCCAAATTTCTTTTTAAACATTGTGTCATAACCAGAAAAAGCCTCGCTGACGTGAAAAATCTGTCCATGTGACTGTTCATATCCCACACGTGCAAGATAGGTCATACCACGAGCATAACACTGTATACCATCACCATTTACTACACTCGCATGAAAGCGATTGTACAAATAATTAAGAATAGTCCTTTTTTCCTTGTGAGAAACATCCAAATGAGTTATATCTATTCCTCGGCCAGCGGGTATAAGCCGATTTAGATAAAATCGTGTTGCACCTAGAGATTCAGCAACATCAATGATCTTTGGGATTTCCTTCACATTTGATTTATACAAAGTAGAGGTGATAGCAATTTCTTCAAAGTTCCCATATTTCACACAATTCTGAATTCCCTTAACCGTAGCCTTGAAACTTCCCCGCTTGTTTCTCAAAAAATCATGTGTTTCAGCGTTTGCACCATCGAGACCGATTTCAACACGGTGAACACCAACATTACATAATTTTTCAACAATTTTCGGTTTCATCAAGATACCATTAGATGCCACGGTACAATAAATACCATTATCGGTAGCTCTCTTTATGACATCAAAAATATCATTCCTCACCAATGGCTCTCCACCAGAAAAAGTCAGAATGCTCAATCCTGCATTAGATAACTTGTCAACTATTTTAAAAGCCTCATTGGTAGTCAACTCTCTTTCTGAAGGACTCCGTGTTGATGACTGATGACAATGTAGACAATTAAGATTGCATCTATTTGTTATATTCCATACAATGACAACGGGGACTCGTGTAGGCTGGGGTATTTTGACTCCAAAATAAGCTATACCCTTAATGAGATTCATCATCGTCCCTCTTAATAGTTGATCGTCAAGAATTTGTTTTGTTGTCTCTTTAGAAATTAAAAGTCTTTTGAAGAAAATATGGATGATTGGCCATGTTAGATAGGATGTCACCTGGCAGTGGATACAATCAGTTTTTTTACTTGAGTAATAATCAATAGCTGATAAAAATCGTTCTTTACCACACTCATTACATCTCCCAGAGAGGTATCGAGCGAGTGATCTTCCGAAAGATTTTTTCAAAGATGGTTTAAAATCTTTCTCTTCTAATCTTGTTGATTCTGCCATGGTTCAAGAAAAGGGGTATATTTTTTGTATTATTAAGACTAATCACTTCAGATAGTTATTCCTTATTTCTATTACAACTTATCGTGTTAGTTAGTAGTATGCTCCCGTCGAGAATATACATTAATAGTTTAATGCTCCCACATTTTTTAAAAATACCAAAGATATTTTGAGCTTTCTACCAAAATACCTAAAAATACATCAGACAAACGAGATTTGAATACATTTTTACTGGTAAAAACGTGCTGGGGACAAATTCTTCTATAATACTCTGATAAAATTGTAGTGTTCTAGATAAGAATAAATGTATCGATGACGCCATCCAGTTTTTTTAGCTTTAACGAACACTTTTTAAGTTTATGGTAATTTGTATTTTTAATTTTTATAATGATCGAACAATTTGCGGGAGTGCTGATGGCTCATAGATACATTGGAGATTCCTTTTATTCTTTGTTGAAGGATCAATTAGGTTTACAATAAAAGTGGAAAGGATGTGGGTGACCCATGGTTTTATTTTCCATTCATAGATGATAAACGGATTTTTTAGGATTTGTTCCGCAGTCCATTGATACATATCCATCACAGTTTTTATCGATATAAGATATCGTTTTGGCACAAAATGATATCCTTTTTCTGCGGTTTCTAACCAATAGCAGAATCTGGTAATATGTGTTTCGATAAGATTTGTAAATTGTTCGGGGTGTTGTTTTACATACTGGTATTCAAGGTTTTTCAATCCAAATTCTTTGAGATCCTCAACAGGGATATATGAGCGACCTAATTTGATATCTTCCGCGATATCCCGAAGGGCGTTAATGCATTGCAACGATCTTCCCAGATATCGTGCATAGGTATATGCTTCTTTGTTAATTTCTAAAATGTTTGCCATGTATAATCCCATAACTTCAGCTGCACCATACACGTAATTAAGGAGTTCTTGCACTGTTTCATATGTTTTTTTTGTTAGATCCATCTCCATAGAATTGAGAAATGCCTCCGTCCAGGATGAATCAAATCTTTTTCTACGTTCCATGTCTACAAATGAATCAATGACGATATCTCCTGTTGTTATCCCCTGTTTTGCTTGTTCATACTTGTGCTTAAACCAATAAAATCCTTCTTTATTTTGTGGGAGCTTGTCAACAAGATCATCTGCTCTTCGTACAAAAGCATAGCAAACAAATACATCATTTCGTATCTTTTTTGGGAAAAAAAGACTACTATAAAACATTGTTCTGCTTCCTTTATGATAGATCGAGTAAATGGTTTTATTAATCATAGTCTGTCATTCCTTAAAGGATTGAAGGTTCATTAATCAAGAAACAGTAATTTTTTCAATCACACATACCTAAAATATGAACAGTATATCATAAACAAATGATATTTAAATAGTTATGTATAAAAATTACCAAGAATATATTTTTTAGTAAATTTTAATTTATAGTTGCGGCTGGGAATACTGCGTGGTCTGAAGCATAGCGGAAGACCCGCAGATGAAAAGTCGCTCTTTTATGCCCGGTCAACCGTTCTTTTTTTTGTCGCGCAGGCACACCATTGAGATGTGCCCTTGAAGATG
>JAUXAU010000043.1 GCA_030619765.1 Thermoplasmatota archaeon | reverse complement strand
TCACCAAGTAGACAAAATAGAATAGCCAGCATATCTTCCATTTATGCTTAACTAAATTTTTTTCCCACGTATCAACAATCTCGTGCATGAATTACCCTCTATATTCCGTTTAAGCCCTTTGCCCCCGATTTCACTTAACGTTCCCAGCAAGCCTGCAACGTATATGCTGTGTTATGTGATGTTCGGTTAAAGCGTTAAATATTTAATCTAAACTAAATCACGAATTACACAGATGCTCTCTGGCATTGGTTTATCTCCTTTATCATATATTTGATTTATTTGATACGCTACTCTTTCAAGTAAAGTGGAACTCGGCGTCATTACGGACGGATTAGTTAGATGTGAAAGAGAATTTCTGAGATATCTGCCAGCATCATAAATCTTTACTTCGCCTTTTGGAATAATTCCTTTCTCTACTAATTTTTTAATAATTACATCAAGTCTAATAAATTTCTTGGGCTTACCATATATCTCGCTGTATCTGTTCCTTAGAGCAGATTCCAATGCAAGAAATGTATAATGTTGCGAAATAGTGAAAAAATAATATTCAAAGTACCCAAAGATATGAAGTCTTTTAGCAGCATTAAAAATCTTTTTCACTCTTTCAGGCACATTCGGAATTAATTGAATACCACAGACACTTCTTTGCAAATCCTCTATCGTGATTTCACGAGGTTCGCCAGATTTATCAACTTTAACAAATGAGCTAAATATTTTATTCTTTTTCAATAGTTCAGATAACGGAAGTACAGAGTCGCTTTTTAACCCATATTTGGAATTATAATCAATTCTTCTCTCAAATTTTTGGAGTATTTTGTGTCCAAAAGAAATCGAAAATGAATGCATGAAATCTCTGGCGTACTCTTCAGGTTTTTCTAAGATTTCATATGGTATAATCCAAACCCAATACCAACACTCAGGATCACCGTAACCCGCCAGCTTAAAACTTTTGAGTTCTTTAATCTTTTGTTGATCGAGATTAAAGTCTTTCAGCAACTCAATATGTCTCTCGATTTCATCCAAGTCTATTTCGCCATAATACCCTACCGAGGATTCTCCAAAATTAGAGAAGTCATATGTAATCAGATGATATACTCCATTTTTAGCATTTTTATACTTCTTGATATCAATTTTTAGCCTTACAATACTAACTGGGCAAGGTAATGAACTTATAGCATCTCTAAAAGCCAACTCTCCTGAAGAGAGTTCATCAGCTTCTTTAAAACCAATTGATTTCCTATACTCTTCCTTTACATTCTCAAAAAATTCACTAAAATAGGTAGAGTATTCCTCTTTCAAATCCATTCTTTCTTTTTCTTCCATATTAATGACCAATCCATAAGTTTCTAAACACCAGCCCAAAGCCAAATTTTATATAACGGTTTGAGTGTATCTGAAGTCCTGCGAAGCAGGATTTGGGCGTAGTGCCGAAGGCACGAAGCCAGATACGCTCTGTTATACGCTGTCGGTGAAGGGATTAACATTTCATTGATAATTTTTTGATGATATTTTCAATTTCTTGCGATTCTAATTGCATATCTATTTCTTCACAAAAACTCTTAGTTTCGTTTAAAATTTCCATTGCTCTATTATATTCTTTCTCCTTGTGCTTAATCTCATGAAACATCTTTTGATCACTAAATAGATTCAGATCTTTTTTATATACGGAAATAATCTTATGGACGCACATCTTTTTTCGTCTTATGTCTCCTGTTAACTCCCTAAGATCATTATATAACCAAGATATTCTTTGTCTCCAATTCAAGACCTCACCTATCGGTGCCTTAGGTTTGATTAAGGATATATAGTTTATGCAGTCCTCGTATTCTTTTTTTGCTTTTTTAAAATAATATAATTTTTCTTTTTCGTTCTGGCGGAGCTTCATTAGTTCTTTATATGCATCTCCAATATTACGATGGCATTGAGCACATCCTCTAAAGAAGCCGAGTGGTTTTCTGGTACGAATCGCATCTCTTAGATGAGTTATGGCATCATTTAACTTCTTTTTAGCAAGCTCTTGATTTTTCTCTGATAACCTCTTGCCAAGCTCTGTTAGAAGCAAACCAATAGCATTATCCGAATCAGCTACGCCCTCTTTATCTCCTATATATTCTCTTATTTTTCTGCTCTTTTTGCAGTCGCTAAGCCCAATTTTGATATCATCTTCAGAACCTCTCAAATTAACTAAACCAACTGTAACCAAGCCCGCAGCGTAGCCTCTCATGTCCCTATTCTTTAGTACTTCAATCTCTTTTTTGAATTCCTCCCTCCATTTTTTTAGATTTGCTGGATACTTTCCTACTCTACGGTTAACATTAGCTATTTCAATTTTTAAATTTGCAGCTATGACATCGCTATCCTCAAGCTTTTCAGATTCTTTAATGAGGTTTTCATAAATTCTAATCGCTTCTTCCTCCTTCTCTAATTCAGTTTGCTTATAGTAGAGGTCTGCTATCTTTTTTCTTGCTATTAGCTCCCATCTTTTATCTTTTCTTTTTGCCTCCTTTTCGGCTTTTTCATGGTATTCAATTGCTTTTCCCCATTCTCCAACTTGCTCAAATAAACGTCCAGTAAATATATTTCTTTTAAACCCCTCAATATTCTTCTTACACCACTGAGCAAATGAACAATGTTTATACTTTTTTATATCTTTTAGACTAGTAATATTGACCCCAAGAGATGGACAAAGCTTATTTCTTACAAATTTGCTTGAATCCCCAACAAATTTTAAAACTTTGCTTCTTTTCGATCTTTTCAATAAAAACCTATCCACATTTATGATTTCCCAATTCGTCTTCTCTCCCTTCCAATGTTCCTTTTTCTCTTCTTCTCCTATTTCCGTTTTGATCTTTTCTTTTGGTATAGATTTTATATCTTCCCCTTTTTTATATTGAAACCAAAATACTTTCTTATTACTATTTGTATCTAACACAGGATATACACTAAAATCATCTAGACAGCTATAACCCATAAAGCAAAAATCATAATTCTTAAGGAAATATGCTAACACTTTTTTCTTGCTTTTATCCAAACCTTGGCCAACTTGGTTTAAAGCGACTGAAATTGATCTAAATCTTTCTTTACCTTTTTGACCTTCTTCAATAGTGCCATGCAATTTAAATAACCAGCCAGGTATATTTTTAGGGTTTGGGCTTTCATTTATTTTATATTTCTCAACAAATTTCTTGAACTGTGAGTTTTTGTAGCATCTGTTAATTTTAATTCCTGTTAGCTCTCGGTATGCATCTTCTGTGAGGTTTTCTAGATTAGTTGTAAATACCCAGTTACCTCGTCTAATCGCTTCTGCATAAAAAATGTGATTGAAATTTGGTTTGTAACCCAGCAACATCTCTAAGGAGTTAATACACTCCTTACCTAACACATCAATCCCTATCTGCAACATTACTTCAGGTCTAATTTCTTCGCTAAGAAAATCATATTCGTTGTTTTGCAGTTTATTATTACCTATAATTGATCGAATAACACACTCGTTAAGTTTTTTGGAAAGTGGAACTTTTGAAGGTTCAGATATCCCTGCACCTACAAAGAAGACCATCTTTTGGTCGGAATCAAAAGCATTCTTTATTCTCTCAATAGTCATTTCACTGTGCATCTTATTACCTAATCCAAAACTTGAAGATTTATTACCCCGAAGCCGATTGCGTATAACGGCACCAGTATATACGATGTGCGACCGAAGGGAGCATGTCCCGAAGGGCAAGGGCGAAGCCCGCAGCGTATATGCTGTGTTAGGCGAAGTGGCAGTCTATAGTTCATTAACTGTTTTCAACAATTTCTTTATAGCAGTAGTATGGTCCTTTAAATCGCTTGCCGAAGGAGTTGCAAGCCCGTGAGCAAGTTCATTCCGGAATTGGCGCACCAAGTTGAATTGTTGAACAAAGGATGCGGGGAGAATGTCAATTTGTTCCAATTGTCTCACCAGCATAATGGGCGGCTCGAATCTTCTTGAGGAACCTATCGCATGTTTATCTTTCAGGCGAATAAGTTCTTGTTCTAAGCTTGCCCAACTGCTGAAAAACTCTCCAACCAAACTGTGAGCTATATTTTCGATTAAGTCTTCAACGGAATCTCCGAATAAGTTGGAGAAGAGAATCTTCGCGATTTCAGCATATCCTTCAACCTTTTCTCTTTCGACAGTAATCCCGTTCCCCTCGTGATAAAGTTGATTGCGCAAGCGATGGAACCACTCGATGTCTCCTAATTCAATACCAACTATCTTGTCAGGTGCGAATTCCTCAAATCCATCTAGCAAATACGGAAAGTTTTGGCTGATTTCTTCGTATTTTTTTCGTGACAATCCTGTAATACCAGTCACTCGCGAAGGAAGTCCAAGATAGGTTTTAATCATCAACTCGACGCCATTGTCTACACTAATCATTGCGATTCGTGTATCAAAATCACTTCCGAGTTGTAGATGTTCAAGGCCATGCTTTAAAAGTTCTAGTGGCCCCTCTATCCAAGGTTTAGTCGACATTGATCTTACCTCATTTTATTGCCATTTCGCCTAACGTCTCCGGCGTATCTGAAGTCCTGCTGTAAGGCTGGATTTGGGCGAAGCAACGAAGTTGCGTAGCTAGATACGCCATGTTATGTGATGTATCATGCCTATTTTCTTTTTCTATGTTTCCTACCGCTGTTTCTTCTTTTTCCCCGATCTTTCTTGTTAGAATTATCTTTGCTTGATTCTCGAATGAATTCCACCAAAGGAATTGGATTGTCATCACAATCAATTGGGAGATGTGCTTTTTCCGGTGGAATTGCATTTAAGTCTACTATCCCCACAGATGTAAACCCAAATGAAGTTGAAGGTGGATTAGTTGCAAGGGCAAGTTCTGAAACAATTTCACGATCTAAAACAATAATGGGACATTTAGGACAAAAATAACCACCATCATGCCCAGCAATTAATGGAATAACATCATTTTTATTTTTAATGAGAATTACGTATGTGTGGTATTCATTTTCTAATTTTGAATTACATTCCGGACATATTTTTTTGTTTGGAATTTCATCCGACCAGAACATTTTTCTGTGGATTGATGCATCAAATTTCTTTTTAATCATAATGACACGATGATAACTCTATATTAACAGGCATGATATTTCACATAACGGCTGGGGGATATGGGAAGTTCGGTGAAGGCGAATTTGGGCGAAGGGTCTGCAAGACCCATAGCCCCACATCCCCCTGTTAGCCGACCCGAGGGAGTAAAGCGACCGAGAGTGCAACGGGGTCGAGCACCGCAACGAACGAAGTGAGTGAGGATCGGAGAAGTTTCTAATTCTCCTGAACCACTAGGGCTTGGCGTAGTTTTCAATAACCGTTTCCGTCCAGTGAGGGGGAGTTCTATACCTATCATCATATCAGATTGCTTATTTGGAAATATATAAATGGGAATAGGCTTCAGGCTCTCATTTTGGATAGTAAGGCACCTCAATATAGTGTAAACCCTCTTTTGTTTTCCAATCCTGGACAATTTTGACTGTTTTTTCATCTATTGCATCATGATATTGTTCAAGTGGATGATCAACAATATACACAATTGGCTTTTTACTCATCGTATCTGTAACCCTATAGACGAAAAAGGATTCTGTGAATTTTTTTGCCTTTTCAACTTCTTTTGCGGTGATAACAAAATCGTCACTATCATGTTTAGACGCCTTGATTTCGATAAACTTTTTTGTCACTTGGGCATAGGCTCTTTCATCATATTTAAATATTGAAATTTTTTGGGAGACTACAACAACATCATACCCCCATTTTAATTCATGAACGTCTATCGCTTTGTATCCCCTATTACCTTCATCTCTATTTTCTAAGTCAATAACAATTTCAATAGCCCTTCGCTCAACCTCTAGTCTACTCCACTCTTTCTTAAATTGAGACATATCGCCGGATTCGGGTTTATTTTTTTTCTTTCGCGGGGGACCCCCTTGTTTGGTTGTTCCATTTTTCCTTTTTCCTTTAGTTTTTCCCTTACCCTTTTGGGGTCCAACAACGACTACTTCTTTTTTTTCACCCGGAACTAATTCTGTTATTTTGGGAGGCTCTTCATTTTCTTCGTCAGGTTGTTTTTCCGTCTTCCTTTTACTGCGTTTTACCCCTTCCGTTTCAAGAATAATATCTCTTTTTTCTCCTCCAGCGTCCAATAGACTCCAATATAACAAATGCCCTAAGACATTCCCAAATAAATTATCTAATTCAAGGCTGACTTCTGCCTTTACTTTATCTTCATTTACCATAATCATTTTATCTATATATGCTAAGGGAGAATCATCTCCTATAATAACAAACTTTTTCTTTTTTTTAATTGGATTGGAGCCTTCCAAATCTATATCTATTATGGTAACAAGATTTTTTACCGGGATTATTTTAATAATTTTTAATCCGTCGAATATTCCTTTTGTGTCCACTTTTTGATATAATTTTGCATCCTTTTTTCTTAATATCACTTTGATATCGGGAAGGATCTCTTTTATTCCTGTTTTAATCCAACTAGTGTCCATTGAAACCTCTGAGTCATAATGGACTCTTGATTTCATTTTAATCGTAGACAATGATCTTACTCCAATAATCTTAAAATATTTATGTGGGAATGGATTTATGTCAGCTGGAATATAGATAATGTTGGGTTTAATATTCTCCTTTTTCAGCTCTTTATAGAATCCTTCATCGTCCAAATAGAAAATCTCATTCTCGGAGGTCAACCACTTTTTACCATAACACCAGAACTTAAGGTCATTACGGTTTTTCTCAATCTCTTTAATAAGCGCAGTATTCTCCTCCTGAATAGCTAACTCTATTTTACGATAGCAAAGACACAAAAGGTTCATATCGGTTTTATTCAGATTTTTTTTCCCGACTAAAACTTCTTGCATGAACCGAAGGTAATCAATAGGTTTAATATCTCCAATGCCAATTTGTTTTGTGAAAAAATACTTGAATGATGGATAGTATTGAGATATATCTATTTTCCAATCTCCCAAATCCTTTTTAGGTTCTCCCCAAAATATTTCTGCTATTTTTCGGTATTTTTTCTTCCTTTTCTTTTTAGCTGAAGAGGGGGTGTATATCCAGGGAGATGAATCTAAGATTTCGATTTTCTTTTTTCTAAGTTGAAAGTTTGTCTCTTCCAAGAGCATTGATATGGCATGGTAAATTTCTTCAAATTTCTCTTTTTGTTTAGTCTTTTGTTTCGAGTTTATTAAAGAACGTAACTTTGCTATTTCAAAATCTATACTGTGTTTTGCTTCCCATCCCTGTTTTAAATAGAACTCTCTAAACAAAACTATATTATTATGATAGTTTTGTATTAATGAATTTGAAATAGAAACAATACGTCCAGTAGAATCTTCTACTCCGCAAAGATAAGCTTCTGGAAAGACCGCAAGTCCCACCACTGAGCAGTCTTTTCCACTCGGACCAATCACAGGAACCCATTTATTAGTGCTAGATAAAAATTTGATCCACGAACTCTCTTTTGCAGACTCTGGTGTTCTTTTATCTTTTCCACTTCTGCAGGGATTAAAACGTATGTACATAGATTTTGTTTTTGATTCAAATTCAGGCCAATTTCGTACTAACTCAGAAAAGAATGCCAAACACTTTTTATGCGATATTTCTTTTGAGTATTCATCAATATTCTTCAACTCATTTTTTATTTCGGGAGGAACGTCATAATCTATTAATCTATAACCCTGATATTCCCACCACCCATTGCTAGAAGTTTCCTTTGGAATCTCTCCATTAAGCCACGTTTGCAATTCGGTTTTAGTGACCCTCTGCTCATTTCCACCAACTAATTCAATTCCGGTTTTTATACCCAAGGCCTCAAAGAATTTGTAAATTTTATTCTTATTTCTACCTTTTTTTCTCCTTTTTTGCTTTTTCTTACCTAATAGCAACTTATTATATTTTTTAGATAATACAAAACCACTTCGATTTCTTGAAAAAAAAGAGGTTGCATCGAATTCATTCCCATAATCAAGTGGTAAATACAAATCGTTTGGGAGGTGATATTTTCCATCGTTTCCCTTAAGTGGTATTTTATTTTTAATATCTTTCAAATGTGCCTTCATTTCTCTATTAGAATAAAGTTCCAATAGTATTTCATCTACTTCATCATCCTTAATGCCTTTCCATTCGTTTATTTTGAGTTCTTCAAAGTGAGGTACAATAACATTTTTTAAATAATATTCGGCATTTTTCTCTATAATAATCTTTTTATCAATGAGAAATCTTAGAGATCTTGTTCTCTTTTCATGCTCTTTTTGATCTTCAATTTTTGCCTCTAGATAATCTATTATTCCAGGGTGTATATAATTAGAAATCTCGCTACTTGAATGAGGTTTTTTTCTTTCTGACTTTGAATATAATATCTCATCAACGTCTCCTTTTCTTACAACAGTTTTTCCATTAGATAATAATAATGGAAACTCTTTAATGATTTTATTTTTTGTAGAATATTCATTTTCATAATGTCTAATAATATCATCTGAATAGTATACCTCTGATAAAGCCATAGTTAGTTTAGCAAACCATTCTGATGTCAATCTATTAGGTGATTTTCTCACATTATCTAAGACCTTTTCGTTTTTAATTAGATCGTACACATTTACTAGTTTATTCTCATCTTTCTCCTCGATATACTTCATGCCTTTTTCAGGTGTTTCAAGAGCGATCCATCTTGCAAATCGATTTTGAATTTTGTGAAGATCGCCTAGTTCGAACAAGTCCATCACTTCTTGTTGTTCTGGAATAAAGGAATTTTTCAAAGTGATCCAGCACCCTTCCATTGAGCCATTTCCATCTGCGAGAAACACTTTATTTTTACTGTTTGTCATATATAAATCAATGCTCTTTTTGATAATACAAAAAGGATGATTGCATGTATCTTTCGTGCAATCTTCGGGAGATTCACTTTCCAGCAGTATTAACTTTAACATCTGGAGAGCTAATTCAGGATCTGCTTGTTCTTTGTAATATTCATATGCTCTAGCCCATGCTTTTCCCACCTGAGCAAATAACCAGTTATTTAGTGGGGAAACATCTCTGATAATATTTTTTCGATGAGAATCTACATTAAAATCGCCATGTACATCAAATTTTACGCCCATTCTAACATCGGGAAGTGGTAAAAAGGCATAGCACATACCCCCTTTTTTGGGAATAATAATGCCGTTTTCATCAACCTTGAAAGATATACCAATTTCTTTCTTAATTGGTTCATCGTTGAGTGTCTTAGGGTTTATCTTTCTATGTTTTATCAAATCTTTTTTTTCTTTATCAGGAAGTTTTTGTCGAGGGGATTCAATTTTTTTATAAAATTCATCTCCAGCCTTAATGGAATCAAAGGGATTATCAGGTCTTGTAATCTTAAATCCATCTCTATCAATTATCACTTCTTCAAGAGAATTCAACCATAGTAGTGTGTATGGAGTTAGTCGCTGGACAGTACTCTTTATTTTATCTAAAGAAACAGAATAATCTACTTTGCTCGGAATCAAATGAAGAACAAAAACACTTCCCTTCCCGGATTTTTCATTAAGATATTTCATCACTTGTTGAGTTGGTTCGCACCAATCTGGAACTATCTTTTTCTCTGCATCTAGTATGAAATGAAAAGGACCTGAGTGAATTTCAACCTTAGAGCAAACTCGAAAAATAGATTTAAACCCAATACCCATAAACCCTATTTTCCCTACTTTGGTACTCTTTCCAACACCACATAGAGAAGAAACGTTTTGTCGAGCCGGATCGTTTTTAACCTCTTGGAAAGGCTCCCCGTCATTGTAGAAAAACAGCCTTTGGGGGGTGAAACCGACAGAGATTTTTTTTGATATAGCATCGTCAGCATTTTGAACAAGTTCTAAAATGAAATCCGTTGTGGTATGTATCATATCCACTAAGTCAAGGAGGCCAGGTTCTCGTTCTTTTATAAATTCGTATGTCTTTTGTTTTTCTTTTTGCAGGTTTTCGATCAATACGAATGCTTCTTCTTTCGACATCATTTAATCTCTATCCATTCTACGGTTTTTTCTGTATCCATATATACTTAATATTAATATTAAATGCCTTTTTGGTCGGCAAAATCTGTTGTTCGAATAATAACGAAGCTCCCCCTCACCTCGGTTATTGAAAATTTGGGTCTTCGCCGTGCGAAGCCGTTTAACTCTCGTTATGCCGGGTTGCATAGCAATCTGGTTCATGTTTTTTCCTCTCGTTTCCTGGTTAAACGAAGCCAAGCCCGTTCCTGGTGGTTCAGGTTTACGTTCAGGTGTGAAGGAGAATTAGACGATGTTATCCGAGCAATAGAGTTGACCAATGGGGACGTCATTATCAACAAAGTTGAAGACTAATCAGCGACAAGAGGTGACACCATGAATTGCCCTTGAGGCCACCCTATCCGTTTGGGGTGACTCTACTGAAGCATGCGCTGGCGGTAACGCCGGGGTGTGTTAGCATTCAGGACAATATGGAGAAGTTTGAAAGTCTAATTCAAACAATCTGTTAGAGTAGAGTACTATGGAGAAACGAAAGTTGAATCATCGCAAGAGTCGTTACGACTGACAAGTGAAAAAATAGACTGATACATACACTTGAACCAAAAGGTATGGAATCTGGTCACCATGGCTTTAGTCACATGGTGACAAACGGACATATGATTCTCGGCTCATAGATGACTCCTAAGGTATTCAGAAGTATTTATGGTGTGGAACTTGGTAAGCCCAATGCATTCCCAATAAGTAATGGGTAGGAGTTCCATGAGGAAGAACGATGATGTAGTGGGTAGAGGAGATGGTAAAAAGCGAAAGGCAACTTGTAATGGGTCGCATAGAGGTCAAATTTGCCTCAACCTGAAAGGGTGCTGACTTACCAAAGGTGTTTCAATTGTAAGAATGGAGGCAAAACTGTGAATGTAAGGTGTTCAACGACACTTAAAAGTGAGATACTTACAGACACAAAAACTGAACTCCAATGGGATAATATCGATTGGAAAACAGTTTACAAAAGTGTTAACAGATTGCAGACCAGGATTACAAAAGCAGTAAAGCAACAGAAATGGCATTTAGTTAAAAGACTACAATATCTGTTAACTCATTCGCATTATGCGAAAATGTTAGCAGTAAAAAGAGTAGGTCTAAATAAGGGAAAAAGAACAGCAGGAGTCGATGGTGAAAAATGGTCAACGCCTGAGGCAAAAATAAATGCTGTTCTTATGTTATCTGATAAGAGGTATAAGGCGAAACCATCAAGAAGAGTCTATATTGAGAAATATGGTAAGAAGGAGAAACGACCGATAAATATCCCTACTATGTACGATAGAGCAATGCAAGCATTATACGCCTTGGCACTTAATCCAGTTGCAGAAACTTTAGCGGACAGTAATTCCTTTGGCTTCAGAATATATCGAAGTACACAAGACGCATGTGCACAAGTGTTTAACTGCATGAGCAGGAAAAGTTCAGCACAATGGGTATTGGAAGGAGATATTAAAGGCTGTTTCGACAACATAAACCATAACTGGTTACTGACTAATATTCGGATGGACAAATCGATTCTGAAACAATTTTTGAAGGCAGGCTTTGTATATAAGCGTCATTTGAATCCTATTAAATCAGGTACATCCCAAGGGGGCGTTATATCACCGATACTGGCCAATATTACCTTAGATGGGATGGCGGCCATGATTGATGATAAATACCGCCGAGGGAAAAGACAAAACCCCAAAAAAGTGAATTTCGTGAGGTATGCGGATGATTTCATTGTTACGGCAGATTCGAAAGAAACGGCAAACGAAGTCGCTGGAATGATTAGACGATTCCTAAAAGAAAGAGGACTGGAACTATCAGAGAAGAAAACCACAATAACCCATATAGACGATGGCTTCGACTTTTTAGGTTGGAACTTCAGAAAATACAAGGGGAAACTTCTTATTAAACCATCTAAGAAATCTATTGATAAAGTCACTCAAATAATTAGTGACATAATCAAGGATGGAAAGGCATGGACACAGGAAGAACTTATTAAGGCCTTAAATTCTGTTATTACAGGTTGGTCAAATTACCACCAAGCGGTAGTCTCCAAAGCTACATTCAGGGGAATAGATGCAAAAATATGGAATATGCTCTGGAGATGGGCAAAGAGAAGGCATCCGAGGAAATCCAAGTTTTGGATTACGAACAGATATTGGCACAAAGAAGGAACCCGGAACTGGGTATTTTCGTCGGAAGGGAAAAATCTAAAACGTCTTTCAGATACAAAGATAGTGAGACATATAAGTCTCAAATTGAACACGAACCCTTATCTTGACAAGGAATATTTCGAGGCACGCAGAAACAAACTGCGGATTCGGAGAATGAGTAGTCAAGGTGATGCCATTGGATTGTAAACTGCTGCCCGAAAGGGTTATGAAAGGCTTGAGCGGTATGATTGGAAACTTTCACGTACCGTTCTTAGAAGAGGGGAAGCGGGTAACCGCTTCTTTTTATTCGGCAAACTTATTTTTTTCTTTTTTTTTGATACCGTTAAAAGAGAGACGCATATATAGGGTATGAAGAAGTTATGATAGAGAAGAAAGGGTATTGGGAAGAAGTAGCATTTATTCCTAACGGTGTTGCTCCAGAGGATACCCTGCGTTTCCAGGGGCATATCTTTATTAAAAGCTCTGTCGTGGAAGAGCTAAAGGCAAAAGGGGAGTTTAAAAAGAAAGAGAGGGGGCACAAAAGGAAAAAAAGGGAGAGATATAGACTGCAATCTCTCGATAATTAGTAATGATGATATTCCGCCGAATTTGTGATTTATATGAATAAACTCTTGATAGTTGAAAAGGCGGTTATGAAATTGTAGTTGAGGGAGAAAAGATTACATCTTAATTTAATATACTCCGCCATCACCCCAACCACGTTTTTGTTTTCTTCTTTTTTTATCTCTTTCACGAACAGATTCTTGGATTTTTTTCACATTATTAATACTAACAATTGAATCCTTTCCCTTTTCGTCCTCTTTTATTCCCCTTTCGATGTTATCAATTTCTTTTATATAGGATAAATCTTTCTTTTTAGCAATTTCTCTAAGTCCATCAATAATTGGATCTTTATTGATTTTATTAGAATGAGGAATATCAAGTAATATCTCCTCATTCATATCAATTGATTGTTTTCCTTTTTCTGTTAAACGGATCAAAGGTCTTTTAAACGCTGCATCACTCTTGTAAATTGAAATATAATTACTTGAAATTAATTGGTCAATCACATCCATTATTTTGTCTTTATCATATTTTCTAAGATACCCATAATAAGAATTTTTATTTGTGCCCGTATCGAAAATAGGTTTAGATTTTGATCCCATTAAGATAAGGGATAGCAACGTTCGTCCTGTATTAGTATCAATTTCATTTAAACATTTTAAAATTGTTAATCCAGTTGTATTTGGCAAAAAATCAGATTTAATAGCATATGGTAGTGATTTTTTTCCTTCTACATCTTCATTGGATATATCTTTTTCATTTTCATCTAAATCATTCTTTTCAACTTCTTCATCTGAATTTGAGATTATTTTTCCACAGTATGGGCAATAACTAAATTCCTCTTGAATTTCCTTTACACAAGAAGAACAATTGATTTTTTCATTGCGTTTTAGATTTAATATTAAGAAATTTGACCTATCTAAAAACTTTCCAGGTATTTCACTAATAAATTCAGATTCATTCCCTACTTCACTAATCAAGAAAAGCTCCTCTTTTGCCCTAGTTAATGCCACATAAAAAAGTCTCCTTTCCTCCTCCATACGAAGATCGTAATCACTCGACCTAATGACTTGAAATATCCTATCGTCATCTCTTACATCAGGGAATCCCATGAAACCTCTAGTAAGCCCTATGATAAATACTATCTTAGCTTCCAATCCTTTTGCTTGATGAATAGTTGTCAACCGAATTCTCTTTTTTTCTAATTCAAAATAATACCTTTCAAAAGCATCGGATTTTCTGGTTCTAGTCAATACAAGAATATCCTCTTTCTCATACCCCATATCTAATAGTCTTTTTACATTATTAACTACTGTATCAACACCATCTTCTACCTCTAACTCAGCACAGTAAAGATATATTTTTTTCCCACTTTTATTAAAAGCTCTAATTTCCTTATCTATCTTGAATTTGTTATTTTTAATAACCTCGTTAGAGGCATTTACTATCGTATCATTGCTTCGATAATTCAAATCCAATTTGATTATTTTTGGATTATTAAAGAACCTTTCAAAACTAACAATATATTCAACATTCGATCCTCTAAAACCATAAATACTCTGCCAATCATCCCCAACACAAAAAAGTTGGTTTTCTTCATTTAAAAAATGTTTCAATAATCTGACTTGAATTTTATTAACATCCTGAAACTCGTCAACCAGAACATATTTGAATCTCTTCTGATAGGCTAATTCAGCTTCAGGATTATTTTTAAGAAATGAAACTGTCCTAATTAAAAGATCATTAAAATCAAGATAGGAATGATCAATACAATAACCTTCATATCCCTCATATATTGGTTTACCCAGTTCATAAAAATCTCTTACACGAGCATGAGGATCTTTTTGAGCTGAAATATAGACACCGTTATAGTTCCGATTATCTACTTTAATTTTATCTATCATTTTAAATATATCTAAAACAAAGTATCTACGATATTTTTCGTATCCTCTGAATTCCTCTGCAAAATCCAACGCAGATATTTCTTTCAGACCTTTATCAACTCTAGAGAAAACAATTTTATCCATCATTTTATTGAATCTATTACTATCACGAGATGCATGTTCGAATATTTTCAGATAGTTCTCTCCAGCCTCCTCCATTTCTCTCTCTTTATCTATAGTAGGATAACTTTTATTGCTTACATGTTCTAGATATAGATTTGCTTCTTTAATAAAAAAATCTGGTTGCATCTCAAATGTTCCAGGTGCAATCAATGGTTCATATACATATTCAATATGGTGTCTATACAACCAATCAGCGATATCTCGTTCAGATTTTGAGGCAACACGATCTCCTTTTAGAGTTGTATATGGTTTTTCATATAAAATGATACCTTTCTTATGCATCTTAAGATTAAATTCATCTACGTAATAATCTAAAATGTATCTCTTCAATTTAAGAAGATATTCATAATCTTTACAGATTTCTATTATTATTTTATTTATGATTTCTTCGGGTGTTTCTCTTGCTTGCTGTCTGGAATCCACCTCTGTATCATATGATTTATCCGTCAAAATCTTATATTTAGTATCAAATTCTTCTCCACCACGCCGCCTGAGAATTTGGTTACAAAGACCATGAAAAGTTTTAATGGAGATATTAGAAAGCCAAGGATATTTTTTAATATATTTTCTCCGTTCTTCATCCTTTTCTTTTTTTGATATTTTTTTATTATACAAAATTCTCTTATATGTTCCATCTTTATCCGCTGCAAGTATCAAACGATCTATCATTTCATTTGCTGCATTTTTTGTAAAAGTAATGGCAAGTATATTTCTCGGATCAACATGCTTTTCTGAGAGTAGATACAACACTTTTTGAATAAGGGTTTTAGTCTTCCCAGAGCCTGCACCAGCTAATATTAATAAACGTTTATCTTTACTAAGAACTGCTTCTCTTTGTTTTTGATTTAACTCAGAAATCGCTGAATTGGATTTTTTAATTATTTCATCAACTTGTTTCTCAAAAGAGTCGGAATAAGTATGTTTCGGTTTCCTAGATTTCAGAAACATTGTTTTCAATATTCAATTTTAACATATAAGTTATGTGTTTTAACTAATTATAACATTTATAGTAAAGTTTCATAAAGAAATGAATGATATGAAATTGTAGATTTGGAGGAGGGAGATAAAATGTATGACGAATTATGGAGGGTTATTATAACTGCTTTTGCTCCAATTTTGTTTTGTATAATCTTTTTAGTCATTCTCAAAATAAAGGAGGAAGCAACAATAACGAGTTATATGAGTTATTGTAATCATCCTTTAGACACGAGAAGATATAAAGTTGGATGGAGATTACATCAATTGCTATTCATTTTATCAATACTGGAAGGGATGGTTATAGATTTATTTTGGAAAAAACCTCAATATGGAGAAATGGATATTTTACATTTAATTCGATTAATTATTTTACCTATGATAACCATTATTTCTTTTGCAACATTATGGACATTGCAAAGAGATTGGAGAAAGGATGACAAAAACTTGGCACCTGTAAAAAATATTGACTACAGAGAATTCAATCAATTATTTGACATCTATAAACATGCCGACAATCTTTTACATCAAAGATTCAATTTCTTTATGGTTGCCGAATCTATGTTTGCTGTTTCTTTTGCAACAGCCCTAGTAGCGTCCTCAGAAACAAGAGTTGTTATGATTGCTATTGCTGTCATTGGTATGGTGTTCACTCTAGGTTGGGCTTATGTAAATAGAAGGTTGGATTTTCGCCTCATTTATCTAAGTAACAAATATCTGCAATTTTATCCTGTATACAAAAAATATCTGGGGTCTGTCCCGAGATTTAGTATAGACTCAGGGACTTTTTTAACTTGGATTCTGCCAACCATTATGTTTTTCTTCTGGTATTTTTTGTCTCTTATCACATACCGAGAGCTTTTTATTTTCCAATAACCGATTTGACTGAAATAGGATTATATAAGAAATAGATATTATGAAATTGTAGTTTGAGGGAGGAAAATAAGATGGATAAGGAAGCTAAGAAACGGAAGAAATTTGAGGCTTCATTAGAAGGAATATTGTATGAACTTGGCATTTTTGGAGTTGAACATGTTGAAGATGATAAATTTAGGATTATTATTGCTAAAACTTTGCAAAAAATACCAAAAGAGGAAAGAGACAATGTGTTATTTGAAGCAATTTTTGTAGTATTCAATGATTATGGACGGGAAATATCTTTGTTTATTCCAAATCCCAAAGGAGAAAAAATGGTAAAACAACCAATTATAATGCTAAACTTCGCTTTAATGGAAAAGGAATCACGTTCTGAATCTTATATGATGGACGTTGTTGCCCATGAGACAGCACATTTTAGTTTAGGTCATCACGATGTCAAGGCAAAAAACCTAAAGGAACATCTGTTAATGGAAAAAGAAGCGGATGATTTAATGGAGAAATGGGGGTTTAATAGAACAAACTATGATTCATATAAACAACTGGTAGACTAACTGAAAGTGTTCAATAGATGCATACCGAGGTTTGATGTAAAATTGAAGAAATTAGCTGAAAATATCAATGGAGAAAAATCATGAACGCATTTGATTATATTTTAAGCAAGCAAGTCCAATGGGCACATAGTAATAATATAATACTTATTGGAAGCAAAGGAAGTCGTGGACGCCGAGCCTATACTCAAGAATTAGATGATAATCTATTCGAGCCTTTGCTACCCGATGTTCAAAGCGATTTTATAGGTGGTGATGGTGGAGAATTAACCAGAAAACCTTGCAAAATGCAAGCAGTTCATTCTTCATCAGCATTGAGTGCGAACATTTTTCAATATTGGAAAAAAGTAAATCAAATTCCTGTGGTCGCTTCTGCATGTGGGCTTTGTAATATAAATACTAGAACATCTCTAGATATTAATTTTGAAGTTAAATTCTCAGTCAGTAATAAATTCAGATATAGTCCAAATATTGATGTCGTTATTAGAAATTCACCGAAATCAAGATTTAACGTTTTTGCAATAGAATGTAAATTTTCGGAAGCGTATTCTTCACGGAAACATTCTGGAATTAAACCAAAATATATACAGTTAAAAAACGTATGGAAAGATATGCCAAATTTATACAAATTAGCAAAAACTATAAGCCCTGTTGATAATAAATATAGCCATTTACATCCAGCTCAATTAATAAAACATATTCTAGGATTAAAAGAAATGTTTGGAAAGAACAAATTCAGACTTCTTTATCTTTGGTATGATACGATAGGGGCAGAAAGTGCAAAGCATCATAGTGAAATAAGCGAATTTATTGAAATAACAAAATTAGATGGTATCTATTTTCATGCTTTAAGTTACCAAGAGTTGATAATGAGATTGTCTAACAATTGTTGGGATATACATAAAGATTATATTGATTATATTAGTGGACGGTATCTATAACGTCTTCAACTATAAATGATAAGATAGTTTAGTAGATTAACTATCACTTGATATACAATACGAATTTATAGATTTGGAGGAGGAAAAATGATAGAATGTAAAAGAAAAATTTGTGTATGGTATGATGAGAAATTTGAGAACACTTGCCTAAATACTAGTAAGGTATGCACCCAACCACAAACAGAAGATGAACGATGTCCAGCTTTTGAAATTGATAACTATAAATATAAAATCTAAATCTGTGTCAAGCGTCTAAAAACGGGCTATAAAGGTTTTTAAATAAGGAGAAGTTGTGAAATTGTAGATTGGAGGAGGAAAAATTATGAAAAAGCAGTTAACAATACTTGGAATTGTTATTTTACTTATCTGTGTTGGATTGAGCGGATGTGAAGAACAAATTGAGAAATATGAAGATACAACACCATCAATATCATTTGAACAAGATAGTTGTAATCACACATTAGCAATAACAAATGTGAGTAGAACAGATATTTTATGGAGTAATCTTGAAGTTAAAGGTGAAAATTCACGTAGTGTTGGCACATACGTTGAACTTTGGAATAATATTGAACAGTGTTATGGTACCATCACAATTATATATACACCCACAAATACACAGATAGAATCTTTTTCATTTTCAGAGATTCCCTCTATTGAGTTTTTATCAGATGACGTAAATAACACCTTAACGGTGGTCTCCTTATGTCCAACAAATATTTATTGGAATAATGTTGAAATTACTGGATTATGCGATACATCAAATCTTGGAACATATATTACTGAGGAAGATATAATTTCAAATTGTTTTGGGACCATTTCTTTTGTATGGAAATTAACAGATACATCGATAAATACCTTCGATTTCTCCGATATTCCCTCTATTACCTTTGTAAGTGATAATGATAATCGCTTTTTTACTGTATCAACAATAAACCAAACAGATATTTTATGGAGTGATATTGAAATAACAGGTTCATGTGATATTTCAAATCTTGGTACGTATGTAACTATAGGAGACAAAATCACCGATTGTTCAGATACTATTATAATAACTCATAAAGCAACTAATACTGTTTTAGATACTATCGTATTTTATGTAAAACCGATAATATTGTTTGAACAAGATGACTATGCAGATACTTTAACCGTTACATATGTAGATAGGGACAATGTGAGATGGATTGATGATGTCCTTATTGGTGGGTGTTGGAGGTTAGGTTCTTTTTATCTAAGTAAATATGTGACTGTTGGGGATGAATTTCCAAATTGTGATGGAGAAGTATCAGTCTTTTGGATGTATGCCCAAGAATTTGAACTTCTATGTAATTTTACATTTACACCAACACCTATTGACCTCGAATATGAACCTTACACCTCAAATGATGAATGTCTTATAACAATCGATAACGTGATTGAACAAATATTTCATTGGGATGAATTGGATTTCGAAGTGTATGGTGTAACAAGTGGTTTTTATCTTAATGATTCGGCTGTTGTTGATTTTTGGGGACATAATCTTGTTCAGAAAGGGCAAGTATTAACCATCGAGAATCTTACAGAGAACAACACCTACCGAGTAACAATTTATTTAAAATCTACAGGGGAAATATTAGGCAGGAGAACTTGGACACAATAAGCAATGCAGAATTATTTCATATCAGCTCTAAGAAATCGTATAAGTTGAATGAGATTCAATAGACTGATATCAAGCGTAAACAATACTAAAATTAGAAGAAGCGGCGTTAGTAAAGGGTTTTAAATATGGATAAGTTTAATATTTCAGATTGGAGGAGGAAAAATTGTGAGATATTATTGCAACATTTGCAAAGAAACAATCACTTCTTCCGAATATAGATATTCTATAGAACATTTTAATAAGGCACTTTGTAGGGAGCATCAAAAGGAGTATCCCAATAAAACAGAGAAAAAGGTGAATTCACATACGAAACGAATACAAGATATGCTCAAACGTTCACATCAATCGGAAATAAAGAAAGAGACAGTAGAATTGAAATCAATAAAAGATTGGATTAACGCAGATTTTGAAACGTGGGATAAAGTATTGAATAAGAAAGCACATGAATCATTACTGATTAACGTCCATAAAACAAATGGATTTGAGGAAACTAAGAATAAAACTAAAAGGACAAGTCATACATCTGATTCTGTTTTAAGCCCTGAAAAAATGAGGGAGTATATTAAGGAAAGCAAAGTAAAAAAATGAATAACCATCTCTTGAAAAGACGGTTAGTAAATTGTAGGTTTGGAGGAGGCAAAATATGAAAATAAATTTAGCTGGTTGGAAAACAGTAGAATTGATTTATGCGTCGATGTTGGGAGTTCTTATTGCAATTCCTTTATTAGAACTCATCAAACGACTAGGTACTATCTGGTATTGGATAACATTAATTGTATTAATAATAGTATTATTCATTCACTTTAAAGGGAAACCAAATGAATAGATATTGACAATAAAGATTTTTAAATCAGAAAAGGGTTACAGAACCACCCTACGGGGGAGGTTATGACTAAGGAAAAAACTAGTTTATCAGATTGGATTGAATTTTTGAATGAAATAACCAATCGAAGAAATACCTATATCATAGGAATGCTAACATTAAGCTTTTCGTTTTTTATGGCAGTCTTACTCCTGTTCTCTATGTCACTAAATATTTCTTCCCTTCAAACATCTGAAGTGGTAAAAACACATTTGATTAATTCAATTATAAACCTAATTTATCTTTTTATAGGAGGAGCATTAAGCTTAATATTTTTTACTCTTCTCATCATTATGCATCCATATTTTGAACATGCAAAAGCAATAAAATTACTTAAAAAAATAATGGAAAATGAGGAAGAGATAGAAATTGATGATATTAGAAAAGAATGGTTTAAAAAGAGGGAAAAAAAGATGTTTAAAGATATAAGTATCTTTGTTTGGAAGGAAATACGAACCGGTGCTATAACAGTCGGAATTGGTATCTTTGTAATTGGTTTAATTCTGATGATGTTTGGAACGGAATTTTTTCCAATAACATATAGCCAATGGCTTACCTCATTTGGTTTGGGTGTTCTTGCATTAGGAGTTGCATTTCATTCAATTGTAATCTCTAAAGAATCAGATGAAAAAATGAGGTCGGTTGCCAATGCTGATTTCTTCGAAATTACATACAGATTCTGGGAGAAGGCACCTTATCTGTATTATTCCATGGATTTTCGAAAAAGAGACACTTGTTCATGGAATTTAATAAACTTTTTTGAACAAGCGGATAAACTGAAGAAATGGGTAGATTCAGACCTTCAGAAAAGATTAATTAAAGAATTAAAAACATTTTTAGAAAGGTTACAATCTACCAAATGTAAAAAAGCTTGGGTAGAAATCAAGAACTACACGAATGCATGTAAAATAGCAATCGGATTTAAAGCAGATGAAGAAGTTAAAAATGAGTTAATAAATCAACTTGGCTATTATATTGGATATAAAAACGAAGGAGAAACAAATAGGCAATACCTAGAACGAAAAAGTAGAGAATTAGTATCAAGGGAGAGATTCGACACTTTTGAGAGAGTGATAGAAAAAATCTAACTGTAAATCTTTATCACTATATGTGGGTTAAGATATATTTTTAAATAAGGAGAAGTTGTGAAATTGTAGATTTGGAGGAGGAAATAATGGGTAAATATACAGCAAAAAAAATTGGATTGATAGGACTTCTTCTCACTGTTCTATCATTTATTTTAATAGTAATTTCAGCAATATATATGGCGGATAATACAGATAATGAGGGTGCTTTCAGTACAGCTTATAATATAGCAATATTCTGTAGTTTATTTTTATGGATTGGTATTATTTTATTAATCGTTGCTGGTATTGTATATTTTATTGAAAGAAAAAAACTTAACGAACCTAAAGAACATGCTAATAAAATATTATATGAACGATTTGCTAAAGGTGAAATTACTAAAGAAGAGTTTGAACAATTATTTATCTCCTATCTTTCATTGATTCAAGCATCTCTTTTCCAAAATCAGTGAGTTTGTAAAGCTTAATGTTTTTTCCACCGCTTATCTGCTCAACAAGGTTCAGACCAATGAGCGATTCATCCTCCCTATACCTGAAATTCATTCCTCTAATGGCACCTATAACGTTTGTTGGGGTTGTTTTAACATTATATGCAATCTCAGAGGTGTAACTCCCGCTCGGGCTAATATCGAAAAGATAATCTGCAATCTTTTTCCTAACGCTACTTCTCCTCAGAGACCGTATAATAAGAGGTTTTAGTATATCTGGAGAAGCAGCTATCCCATCTCCGTCTTGCATCTTATATCCCAGTTATTACAACATATGATACCTTATTTTAAGTAAGTATCGCTCGTATGCATATCCACTGGAACGTACACTCTTCAACAGGAGGGAAATCAGTTAAGATATTCCCTTTACAACGTATCTTGGGTAATCAGCTCTCTCTCTTTAATCTTTTCTTTCTCTTTTTTTGAATTAAAGCAACTTATCCTGTTGTTGAATTGTCAAAGAATTTTTTTAGCACAAGTAGGCGGTAATATGATATAACAATTTATTCTCATTCTCGTTTAAGATGCTATGAGCAATGCCCACAGAAGTATAAACTCCAATATATTGACAAAATCAAAATAGAGGCTAAGGAAACTATAGAGTTATTTCTTGGTAAAGGAGTCCATGAAACATTGAAGAAATTGTATCATGATCTTCGGTATCAAAAGGAAAATACTTTGGAAGATTTACTGGTTTTTCTACATAATCAATAGTCTAAAAACTGGAATGACTCAATCAAGATTGTAAAGAAAGAATACTATCCTAAAGATTATTTGAAGATGGCTGAAAAATTCTATGCCACACTAACACTAGAAAGATGGGAAAAACTCCCACTACTTAGATGATATGTGTGAGTGAGAGCAACCCAATACCAAATGTTGGGTAACCATATCTAAAAAGTTACAGCTGGTAGATACCAAATATCCCCAGTGCTCCCACATCCCCCAGAAGGGTAGATACCAAATATCTTCCCTTCTTCCTAATCACATATCATGTTATTATTTGTCATTAATAATATTTAAACTTGCTGTGTAAAAAAGTCAAAATGAAAAACGATCATGTTTTTTATCTGAATCTTACCATTTCCTTGGAAAAGTAATAAAAATAGGATATTATTGCAAACAAAGAAATGAAATCAGCTTTTGATTTACTATCCCCTCAAATAAGAGATGTACTTCTCTCCAAAAAAATTGAAAAACCTACAGAACCTCAGAATAAATCGATTCTTCCCATATTGCGAGGAGAAAATGTTCTTTTAATAGCACCAACAGGGCTTGGAAAAACAGAATCTGCACTTTTACCCATCTTTCATAACTTCTTAAAAAAACAATCAACGTATAAACAGGAGAAAAAAGAGAAGGGAATATCGATTCTGTATATTACTCCTTTACGTGCTTTAAATAGAGATATGCTTCGGAGAACATTTGACTGGGGAGAAGTGCTCGGCATTAACGTAGCAGTAAGACATGGAGATACTCCTAAAAACGAGAGGGCAAAACAGTCAAGAAATCCACCAGATATGTTGATTACAACTCCAGAGACATTTCAAATTTTATTTACTGGAAAAAGACTAAGAAAACATTTGAACACAATAAGATGGGTTGTGGTGGACGAGATTCATGAATTGGCTTGTGATGAACGAGGGTTTCAGCTTGCAATTGGTTTAGAGCGGTTGAATGAATTAACAAAACAGGCAGGGCATGACTTTCAACGAATTGGTCTTTCTGCCACAGTCGGTGTTCCAGATGAAGTTGCTCGCTTTCTAGGAGGTAAAAAAAAAGATGAGTTTCGCGATGTAACTATACTGGAAGTAGATGCAACAAAACATATTGATATTAGAGTTGAATTACCGTCAGTTAAAAAAAATGATTATGCTTTTGCAAACCGTTTTTCGATTGAACCTATCTCTTTTGCTTCACTTAGGAGATGTAAAGAAATTATTGACAATCATGTATCTACTCTTCTTTTTATAAATACTAGAGATGGTGCTGAAATCATTGCTTCTCGTTTCCATATGTGGCAGGACGATATGCAGATAGGCATTCATCACGGTTCTTTATCTAAAAGTGCCAGGATTGAATCTGAAAATGATTTTAAAAGTGGCAAACTGAAATCTCTGATATGCACCTCTTCTTTGGAACTAGGTATTGATGTTGGAAATACCGATTTTGTTATACAGTATAATTCTCCCAGAGAGGTTACTCGGATTGTACAGAGAGTAGGCCGTTCTGGACATAAAGTTGGGATGACGTCTAACGGGCTAATTCTTTCCTCTAATCCAGAAGACTTAGCTGAAAGTTTGGTGATTGCTCGAAAGGCACTTGTTGGGGAATTAGAACATTTTAAGGTACGACAGAATCCGTTATCTGTTCTTTCCAATCAAATTATTTCTCTCGCTCTTGAATATGGGAGAATCAAGGCCAGAAAAATATATGAAATCATCAAGAGGTCATATCCGTTTCATGACCTATCCTGGAAAATCTTTGAGGGTATTTTACAACAATTAAAGGATCAACGTACTGTATGGTTTGAAGAAGAAAACGAAGATCTCTATCTTGTCAAGCGTATGAATTCAAGACATTATTTCCTCGAAAATATTTCTATGATTCCAGATGAGAAAACATACGCGGCAGTAGATATAAGCACAAGAAAAGCAATCGGGACACTTGATGAAAGCTTTGTTTTGAGCAGTGGATTTGAAGGAGAAAAGTTTATTCTAAGAGGAAGGCCATGGGTTATTGTTAAACGAGATGAAGACGAGCTTTTAATTTCTTCTGTTAAAGAGATGGGAACCGTCCCTTCATGGATGGGAGAGGACATTCCCGTACCATTTGAGGTTGCTTTGGAAGTAGGAAAGCTTAGAAGGTTCGCTTCAGAAAATAAAACGATAGGGGAATATCCTTGTGATAAAGAAACACTCGATAAGTTTCTACGTTATGTATCAAATCAAAAAAAACAGGGTTTTATTGTTCCTAGTGATAAAACAATAACACTCGAAGTGGAAGATAAAACCCTGGTAATCAACGCATGTTTTGGGACAAAAGTAAATGAGACATTGGGAAGATTGATTTCCGCAATTTTGGCACAATCTCTTGGAGAAAGCATAGGAATAAATAGCGATTCATACAGGATAAATCTTGAACTTCCAGCCAGAATACCTGCCGAAAGAGTTAAGGATATTCTTATTAAAACAAAACCAGAAACCCTTGAATATTTGATTGAAACCATTTTAAGAAATTCTACGTATATTCGATGGCAACTTGTACATGTGGCGCGAAAATTTGGAGCTTTGAGAAAGGATTCTGATTATAAGAGTATAGGAATGAAGCGACTTTTTGGTCTTTTTGAGCAATCACCTATATACGAAGAGGCTCTTGATAAGCTTGTTTGGGAACGAATGGATATCGAGAATACGAAACAAGTTCTTCAGAAGATACAGAATGATGAAATAACAATACATATACAGAGACTTTCGCCTATTGCCATAGCTGGATTTGAAACAATTAGAGGACTTATGGTTCCTCAGAAGGCCGATAGATCAATTCTTATGGCTTTAAAAAAACGATTGGAGGATACTGACATCCTCCTTGTTTGTACCAATTGCAATCACTCTTGGACTACATCTGTTAGCAGAGCAGATTTACAACCTAAGTGTTCCAAATGTGGTGCAATAAAAAGTGCTGTCCTGAGAAGATACAACAGAGATTTGGCTAAATTACTGACGAAAAAAGACCGAACGAAAGAGGAAGACAAAGAAGTAAGAAGACTTCATAAAAATGCAAGTCTTGTTTTAAATTATAGGAAGTTTGCCTTACTTGCCTTAATGGGTCGTGGTATAGGGCCTGACACTGCTGCTCGCATTCTTAGGAGATACAATTGGAGAGAGCTTGAAAAATCTGAAGAATTGGAGATAAAATTTTTACGTGACATTCTCAAAGCAGAGTTAAATTATGCCAGGACGCGTGGTTTTTGGGATAATTAGTTAAATTTTAGGGTTAATTATATATATTCACTTATTATATCAAATAATGGTGGAAAAAATGAATAAAAAAATTATTGTGGGTAGTGTTTTAATTGTTTTTATGCTGATGCTGTTACCATCAACTACAGCAGTACAAGTAAAAACAGGATTAAACGGAATAACAAAGCCAACTGATTTTAAAGAGATACAAAATATGAATATAGACGAATTGATAGATTTTATAATGGAATTGGCAGAAGGAAATCCAGAAATTCAAGATGAGATCATTCGTCAAGTTGAGGAAATGGAAGACGAAGATATTTTACAAGAAGAATTAGCCGATTCTAATCAATCGTTCATCGAAAAAATTTGGCTTCGAGTCTTTAACTATCGTTTGTTTAGACTCTATATAAGTTTCTGGCTACTCATATACTTCCAGTCAAAAATTACTCTTATGAGAACTATTAACTGGGCAATGAAATTACTCCGATGGATTCAGATAGGAATCATTTTAGGCATAGTTGATCTACCCCATTATGAACCACCAGAAACACCAGATATTTCGTTTGAAATGGACATAGAAAATAATACATTAACCGTAAGTTATGTCTACCCTGAAGACGTATTGTGGAGTGATATAGATCAGATAGGTTCAGGTACCTGCGATCCATTACCAACAGGAAACGTAACAGCCGGAGACGAGATAACAAATTGTATGGGTATAATTGTTTTACGATACATACCTACAGATGAAGTACTTGGTGTTTTTGAGTTCGAATAAAAACCCTTTCCTTTCTTTATTTTTTAACAAAGATTTTTTATCTGTAGATATTATATGTAAGCCAAATGTCGTTTTATACGGAAATTATCGATCTTATTTTTTCTAAAAAGATTCAAACGAAAGAAGAACTCCATAAAGCTAAGATTAAACTTTGTAAAAAATACAAGATTGATAGGATACCTCCAGATAGTGAAATCTTAGCTCATCTGCCTTCTGATTTTTCTAATGACGAAAACGTTTATTCTCTGTTGAGAAAGAAACCTATGCGTACAATTTCTGGTGTTGCGATAGTTGCTGTTATGACCTCCCCATGGACATGTCCTCACGGAAGATGCATTCCATGTCCCGGCGGTCCAGAAAACAATACTCCTCAGAGTTACACGGGGTATGAACCTGCTGCTATGAGAGGATCACTCAATGATTTTGATCCCTATTTACAGACCAAAAGCAGAACAGATCAACTTAAAGCAATAGGTCATCCTACAGATAAAATTGATCTTATTTTGATGGGAGGTACTTTTACTTCTAGATTACCAGAATATCAAAAATGGTTTGTAAAACGCTGTTACGATGCCTTAAACAAAGAAGAATCCCCGACATTAGAACTTGCAAAAAAAAAGAATGAAAATGCACCGTTGCGTTGTATAGGACTAACTGTTGAAACAAGGCCTGATTGGTTTCGATTGCAACATGTTGATAATGTCCTTGATTTAGGTGCAACCCGTGTGGAGTTAGGAGTACAGAGCGTTTATGATGATGTTTTATCCAATATGGAGAGAGGCCATACTGTTGTTGATACAATATATGCCACTCGAATTGCAAAAGATTCTGGTTTAAAGGTTTGTTATCACATTATGCCAGGACTTCCTGGTTCTGATGAAAAAAAGGATCTTAAGGCTTTTCGCATGCTCTTCGAGGATGGCAGATTTAAACCCGATATGATTAAAATTTATCCTACTCTCGTAATAAAGGGAACGAAACTTTATGACATATGGAAATCTGGTGGCTATGAAGCGTTAAACACTGAAAAAGCATCAAAACTCATAGCACATATGAAAGAATATGTTCCTGAGTGGGTTCGTATTCAGAGAATACAACGAGACGTCCCTGCGCCTGTGATTAGTTCAGGTGTTAAAAAAAGCAATCTTAGACAATTTGTTGAAAATGAAATGAAAAATCATAGAAAAACTTGTAGATGTGTTAGGTGTAGAGAAATCGGACATAAATCGTTGAAAAAAAAGATTGATTTCGACACTTTAGATATTGCATTTACCCGACGTCACTATGAAGCTTGTAATGGTATTGAGGTTTTTCTTTCTCTTGAAGACAAAACACAAGATGTTATAATAGGTTATTTAAGATTAAGAGATGTAGTTCTTCCTCATAGGTATGAACTAAAAAAAGAGCCGTGTATGATAATACGTGAGTTGAAAGTTCTGGGAAGAGGGCTTTCTATTGGAAAGAGAACAAATGAAGCTTTGCAACACAGAGGATATGGAAAAGAGCTGGTTGAAGAAGCAGAACGTATTTGTTCTGAAGAGTTTGATAAGAAAAGATTGTTTGTACTCAGTGGTGTCGGTGTAAGGGAGTATTATCGTAAGTTAGGTTTTTCTGACGATGGTGTTTATTTGAGTAAATCCTTAAAACAGTAAAGTTTGTTGTTTTTGATTACATATTCAAGATTTTTTATCGAAACTTAATTTTATTTGTGATATCCCGAATTAAGTTCCTCCTGGTTTTTCAACTTCATAATTTCAACACGCTCTTTTACAATTTACTCTTGTTTTATCAAGAAAAGCCTGATAGGGTGTCCGCAGACACCCGTTCTCCAGGCTACTATGAGGA
>JAUXAU010000088.1 GCA_030619765.1 Thermoplasmatota archaeon | reverse complement strand
TTTCTAAAAACAGTTAACCTCTTCCCAAAGAGGTTTGTATTATTTGTAAAGAACATCTTTTCATCCCATCCAACGGGATGAAAAATGATGTCACTACCTAATTGATTTTTCCATCAAAATTAAAAAGTGCAAAAGTCTTGACATAGGTAAAGTAGAAACTTTCTTAAAACATTTAATATGCACAAAATAATATGCTTCCAAGTAAAAAATTATCTTAGTTTTCAATGCCTTTTTATTTTACCACATAATCCATAGGTTGGTTTTATAAAGAAAGAATTGTTAAAATAAATTAGACTATAATGATATGCAAAAAATGCGGTTGGGTGTTGGAATATGTACCACGTTCTTTTCGAGAACAAATCGAAGAGAGTATGGGAGGGCAAAAGAGGAAGGGATATTGGAGATGCCTTAATTGCAATTTTAAAATATCTTGTAAAAATTTGAAGAAGATGAGAAAATGAACGAGAAGATTTGGACACCATACAAGATTTGGAATGAAACTCAATGGTTTACCGAATTTGAAAAAATAATGAAAAAGTTCCGGGAAAGAATAAAAATTTGAATGACCTTATCTTGTTAGTTAAAATACCTTTTTATCCTAACCACAAAAACTTCATTGGTTGACTTTAAAAACAAATAACTATTATGAACCGTCGGGGAGGACCGTAGATAAAATGTTATTTATAAACTCATTCTCTGGAATCTTTCTGATTCAATTTTTGAAACAAGATGAAACAACTTTTTCCTTGAATTCATAGTAATTAAAAATTTAGTTCTATATGGACATTCCTCATCCAAAATCGCACAATTATTTTCCTTATCAAATATTATAGGGTACAGTTGACATCCTTCAGGTCTATGCTCATAAATCAAACATTTCATACCATTATGAAACACACAATGTCCATCTCTATTTTTCAGCTGAAACCATCCATCATGAGTATCAACAAAAAAATCACAGGAGTAACCTAGACTTTCTATCCGCTTAATATCCGTTTTTGAAAGAAGCATATTTGTATCTTTACAGCATTGAATACACTTGATACTAATACAAAGACTAATCATTTAACACTCTCATATCATAGCACCAATTCTTTTATAAATTTCGATGTTGAGCAAGTACTGTTAAACAGTTTAACAACGTGATTGTCATTCATTAACGCGATTTTGTGGGTTGAATTCTTTCAAGGAGAAAAACAAGAATTTTCAACATCTTTTTATCCTCCCCACAAAATCACAATAAGATAGGTTTTTTTATTCATAAAAACAACATAATAAATCTTTGGAAAACTTAAAATGATTTTAAGTTATGCTGTTTAGTACTTTAGTGATTTACTAAAAGACTAAAAGATGGGATGCAAAAAATGTAAAAAGAATTTAAAAAGGAATAAATGTAATAATAACATATCATTGGTTTATATATGAAGGGATATTAAACAAAACAAATGTTGCAAAAAGTTTTTATACTATTCTTGCATATTTTATATTGTAATGGGGGGTCTTATACAAAAAAGATTTCTAAACAAATTATTTTCCATCCTTTCCTCCTTTCCTCACATAGGCCCCTCACAACCTCCCTCTTATCTGATTATAGTTTAGATGTAGAATAAAAAATAGCTCGATTCAGGTTACCTTTTTATCCTCTCCACCAAAAGGATATCTTACTAGATTTTGTCGAAACATTATTTAGCAGTTTGAAGGTTTTGTTTTCTTGAATGAAAAGACAAATAAGAATTCTTGGAATCGATGATTCCCCATTTACGTTTAATGATAAATATTGCATAGTAATTGGCGCAGTAATGCGAGGGGGAGAATATCTAGAATGCGTTTTAAGTAGTCGAGTAGCAATCGATGGAAACGAAGCCACCGCTATATGCAAAGAAATGATACAAAATACAAAACATAGACAGCAATTAAAAGTAGTGATGTTTGATGGGGTGGCTCTTGGTGGATTCAATATAGTCGACATTAATGAATTATATGAATCTACAAACCTACCAATAATTACAATCACAAGAGATAAACCCGATTTTGACAAAATCAAACTTGCATTACAGAAGAATTTTAATGATTGGGAGGAACGATGGGAGACTTTAAAAAAAGGAGAAATGTATACGGTAGAAACAAATCATAATCCAATCTATGTAAAATGTGTAGGTATCGCTATTGAGGAGGCAAAAGAAATAATAAATCTCTCGACGATACGAGGTGTGATACCTGAACCAATACGAGTAGCTCATGTAATAGCTTCTGGAATTACAAGAGGAGAATCATATGGGAAAGCCTAAAGCATTAGTAGATAAAGGAAAATGCCTGGCTTGCGGAGGATGTATTTCAGTATGCCCACAAGATGCAATTGCGATGTGCTCTAGTAAAGCAATTGTAAGCAAAGAAAATTGCATTGACTGCGGTATTTGCATTCAAACTTGTCCTGTTGGAGCAATCGGTAATGAGGTGCATTAAGAATGAAATATGATGTTGTCGTGGTTGGTAGTGGACCGGCAGGAAGTATGACTGCAAGATTTGCGGCAGAATCAGGAGCTAACGTTCTTATCATAGAACGAAGGCAAGAAGTTGGCGTTCCTGTTCTTTGTGGTGAAGGCATCAGTAAAGGAGTTGACGAGTTTAAGGTTCTAGAAGGAAAGAGATGGCTTGCAAATAACATGGATGGTGCTCGTATAATTTCTCCGGATGGAACAATGGTAAAATTGGCTGCGGATATGGCGGGCGATGAAACAGGTTATGTACTTTATCGAGATATTTTTGATCAAGAACTGGCGCGTGGTGCAATAAGAGCTGGTGCAGAACTCATGCTTAATACCTGTGCTGTTAACATACTGAAAGAAAATGGTAAGATCAAAGGTGTAAAAGCCAAACAATTTGGTGAGGAGTTTGATATCGAAGCAGACATCGTCGTTGGTGCCGATGGAGTAGAATCAAAGATTGGCAGATGGGCAGGAATGAAAACAACATTAAAACCATATGACCTAGAAACCTGTGCCCAATATACACTATCAAATGTTGAGTTCGATAGAGCATACTGTGATTTCTACCTAGGAAAAAAGATTGCACCTGGCGGCTATGCATGGATATTTCCGAAAGGCAAAGATATTGCCAATGTAGGGGTTGGTATTCTAGCAAGCCTAAGTGAACCAGGTATGTCATTAAAACTTCTTGATAAATTTATTAATTCTCGCCCTGAATTAAAAAAAGGAGAACCTCTCCGCTTTCTTGCTGGTGCAGTCCCAGTTGCCGAACCAATTGAATCAGTAAGAGACAATCTGCTCCTTGTAGGGGATGCAGCAAGACAAGTTGATCCTATAACAGGAGGCGGACTGATGGCTTCGATAGAAGCGGGGAAAACAGCTGGAGAGACAATCGGAAAAGCAATTGATGAACAAAGATTTGACAAGGAAATGCTCTTACCATATGAAGAAAAACTAAAAAACACATTATATAAAAAATTAAAGAGGAATTATGTAGTAAAAGAAATCATTCTTGGTATGGAAGATAAAACCTTGAATATGCTTGCTGATTCGCTAAAGGATTACAAATTTGATGAACTTAGCACGCTAAGCCTTGTAAAAGCATTAGTCTTAAAACATCCATCACTACTCATAAAATTAAAACCCCTTCTTAAATTATCTAGATTGTAGGAGATATAAATCATGAACTGGGGACTTGTATGTAAACCAAAAGCAAAAAAAGTTGTTTCACTAGCAATGAATGTCAACGAGTTTTTAAGTGAAAATGGAAAAGTTTTCGCTGAAAAAAGTTTTGCAACATCTGCAGATTTAAAAGGTTACAACTTAAAAGAAATCAACGAAAAATCAGACATTGTTGTAACGATAGGGGGAGATGGGACGATTCTCATGGCCTTGGAGGAAATAGAAAAACCCATCTTTGCAATAAACTCAGGTGGCATGGGATTTCTTGCAGAGGTTGAGTCAAAATATGCAATAGATGGATTAAGGAGGGTTATAGAAGGAAACTATAATACCGAAGAGAGAACAAAATTAAAAATAACTTTAGACGGAAAAAGACTTACCGATGCTACAAACGAAGTTACGGTGCAGACGGACAGGATTGCAAAAATACTCTACTTAAAACTTTTTGTAGATGATGAGTTGATTGAAACGATGGGAGCAGATGGTATAATAGTCGCCACTCCAACAGGCTCAACAAGCTACTCTCTAAGTGTTGGAGGGCCGATAATGGATCCAACGGTTAACGCTATGATTATTGCACCACTTGCCCCTTTTAAATTATCTGCTCGCCCATGGATTGTCCCCTTAGATAAAAAGATTAGAATAACTCTATTAGCTAAGAGTAAGGAAACTAAGCTTGTGATTGATGGAAGAGTTGCAAAGGCAGTTACTCCAGAAAGTGATATCGTCGTAACAGGCTCAGAAAAAAAAGCACGATTTGTAAGATTTGGTGAAAGCTTTTATCAGATGGTTCGATTAAAGCTAATACGATAAAAATGTCTGTTTTTCGACGAAAGAAAGAAACTGATTATATGCCAACCGGATGGAAAATCAAAAGAAAATGTCTGGATCTTATTCTAGAGTGCGCTAAATCAAACTACCCAAACGAATTCGGTGGATTACTGAGAGTTGATAGTTTATCGAAACATACAATAATTGAAGTTATAATTTTACCCGGTACAATTTCTGGTGATTCTCATGCAATATTTAAGTTACATATGTTACCGATAGATTTTAGCATAGTTGGTACAGTTCATAGTCATCCAACTCCAAACGCAGAGCCTTCAAAAGCCGATTTGGCGCTTTTTAATAAATATGGGAAAATACACATTATTGCTGCAAGCCCCTTCAGCGATATCTCTTGGAAAGCATATGACTATTCAGGTAAAGAGATAGAGATTACAATAGTTTAAAAAAGATTTTATACAATAGGTTGTCTATCAAAGTGGAGAGATATGACTGTTTCACCTGTGGATGTTGTTATTTTTGCGCCACTGGCACCTTTGTTTGGCGTATTACTATTTTGGTTTATCCAACTAGTATTTATCGAAAGTCAAAAATATCTACTTTCAAAAATATGGGATCGGCATAAACCGTTATGCAGATTTACAAATTTCTTAGGAATATTATACCAGACAATATGTCATGCCCTTGGATATACATTGACAAAAAGCGGCATATCAAACTTTTACGTCAGTATAAATTATGGAAAAGTCGCACCAAAAAAAGAAAAAAAAGGAATGTTTGAATGGATGTCAAATTCCTTTCTTTTCATAGGACCCTTTTTTATACCTGCAGTACTCCTTCTCATCTGCTTTTTTTTGATAAAAGGCAGTGGTGTTGATATTGCACAATCTATAGAGCATACCTTTGCAGAAGGAATGATAAACTTTGGTACAAACCTCTATGCATTCTCAGAAAGTCTTTTTGGTTTCTTAGCAAACATCGATTTATTGCATCCAGCACATTTAGGATTCTTGATGCTGCTAATATTCCTTGGAATGGGCATACGACCAAGCTACATCGGCGAAGAAAAACGAAGAAAGGTTAACATGCTATACGATCTGCAGAATATTCAAGTCCACATATTACATAAACCACTCTACATCTTGATATTATTTTTAATGGCCTATATTTTATCCTATATTTCTGTTTTGCTAAAAACAAATTGGTATACGGTGTTGTTTTCAATCTTTGGATGGCTGTCCATTATCGCAATTGTGGCACTATTTATCACTCACCTGATCATACTACTTATAAAAACTACAGACGAATTTCCAAGATACTGGAGGCATCTCCCTTACCTAACTATCTTCTTGTCATATATATTGATGCGTATAGTTTTCTACTTCTTCCCAATAGACCATTTAAGAACTGTTTCTCTTTTTGTCATGGTTCTTTCTACAATTGTAGTTGTGTTTTTATTGCTAAAATATAAAACCAATAAATTTAAAACCGTAACAAAGATGAAACAATTGAGGGTTGAGGATGGACCAAAACGATCTATTAGAAAATGAACACGTGGAGAAAATACTGTCTCCACATCCGCTTTCCTTTATGAAACTTCAATCGCTCTGTTTATTTTTAATAATATGGGGCGTTTTAGTAGGATGGTTGGTTAATTTTTCAGAGTATAAAGATTTGTTTAGTGGCAACGAATGGTTCCCGCTATTGGCATGGGGTCTTGTATTATTATTAGTTGGTATCATCGCTTCATTACTCACTATTCGATGGAGTATTTTCTTTCTTTATCTAGGGGTGTTTGCTGGAGGAGTAGGTCTTATGCTGTCGCAGGGGAGGCTAGTTGACTCTGGTGTTTTCATTCCATTTTATTCAGTGGCTGTCTCAATTATTGGTTTTTTAATTGTTGAATTGTATCGCAGATCACATAAATATATTATATCTAACCTCCGTATAATCTTCAAAGGAGGAGTTGTAACAAAAAGGGAAAGAACTCTTAGATACGACAAGATAACAGATATTAATGCAAAACAAGGAGTATTGGGACAAATTTTTGGTTTTGGTACTATTATCCCTATCAGTCAATCTGGTTTTGGTCTTGGCAGCGATCAATCGTTTGCTGCTGGGGGAGTGGAGTTGGGTACAAAAAAAGCTGGGTTTTTAGGGATATTCGGCGGGGGTAAAGAAGTGCAAACACCAAGAGCAAGAAGCTATTATGAGTTGCACGGCGTTCATCCTTATAAAGAGATAAAACACCTGGTTGAAAATATGGTTCAAGAGAATGTAATCACTCCCTATCAACAAGAACAAGTTGCCGTCCAAAAAGAGCAGGTAGATGTGCAAAAACAAATGAGGGATCTCCTTAAGAAACAGATTGGGTCAAAAGAGGAACAAGAAGAGGAAGAACCCGAGTCATAGATAGGTATATTTATAATCTGAAATTTATTTTCTGAAGAGATATGGTACCGAAAAAGGTGTTTTTTACAAAGGGCGTAGGAAAGCATAAACACGAGCTGCAGGCTTTTGAATTAGCTTTACGTGGCGCAGGCATAGAAAAATGCAACCTAGTGAGTGTTTCTAGTATCATCCCACCAAATTGTAAAATTCTTTCACGGGAAAAGGGGATAGGATTACTTAAGCCGGGTCAAATAACATATTGTGTAATGTCCCGAAATAGTACAAATGAACCGAATAGATTGATCGGTGCAGCAATAGGTGCTGCCACTCCACGAGAAAAAAATTCTTACGGATATGTATCTGAACATCATAGTTTTGGTGAAGTAAACAAGAAATTGGGAGACCATGCCGAAGATCTAGCGGCGACGATGCTTGCCATGACCTTAGGCTTGGATCTTGACCCTGACAAAGCATGGGATGAAAGAAAACAAGAGTACAAAATGAGCGGGAGATTTGTAAGAACACAAAGCGTTGCACAAACAGCAAGAGGAGATAAAAATGGTCTATGGACGACAGTACTATCTGCCGCAGTGTTTTTAGAGGAGTAAAAATTGACATGAAAAAAAGTAGGTTTTTACAAAAAATAAGGATTTACCCAGAAATACCGAGACACCCGAACACAAGCGTAGTAGATTTGCTTAAATATTATACTAACTCAGGAGCATATAATGGCGGGAGACTTGCTGAAGCATGTCAGATATACGAAAAAATGATTGACGAAGATGCTACGATTTGTCTCACCCTGTCTGGTGCGTTAACTCCCGCTGGACTTGGTGGTTTTATCAACCAACTTATAAAAAATGGGCTGATAGATTTTATTATTTCTACAGGTGCAAATTTGTATCATGATATGCATTTTGCCCTTGATCTGCCCGTTCATCAAGGAGATTTTAGAGTCAACGACGTAGATTTGTTGAAAGAAAAAATTGTCAGGATTTATGATATTTTTTTGCCTGAAGAAACGTTGCTTAGAACAGATGAATTTGTTCAAAAAGTTAGTAAAGATTTTTCTCCGGGGGAAACAGTTTCATCTGCATGTTTCCATCGTTTCCTTGGGGAGGAACTAGCAGCAAAAGGTACAAAATCCGATTATTCTGTACTTGCTACTGCTGCAAAACATGACGTGCCAATATATACTCCGTCGCCAGGTGATTCTTCTATTGGTATGAATCTCGCTCTCCTTAAAATGTTGAACAATGAAGTGGTTATAGATACGGATTTAGATATTCTAGAGACTGCAGCGATAGTGTTTAGTAGTGAAAAAACAGGGGCAGTGGAGTTGGGTGGCGGTGCCCCCAAGAATTTCTATATGCAGACTCAACCTATGTTGAGTCAGATCATGAATATTGAAAAGGGTGGGCATGATTATTTTATTCAAATAACCTCGGATGCCCCTCATTGGGGAGGTTTATCTGGTGCAACGCCATCTGAAGCGATTTCTTGGAAAAAGATCAAACCAAATGAAGTGAAAAACGATGTTGTTGTATACTGTGATGTATCGATTGCTGCTCCACTTATTTTTTCATACATTTTATCAAAAAAACATAAGAGAAAATTAAAACGATTATATACAAAAAGAGAGGGGCATTTAGAGAACCTTAAAGACAAATATAGCATATAATATTTTGAATTCAAGTGTTTTGATCCGATGCTAAATCTTTTAAAAAGAATTTATATGTCTATTGTCATTAACCTTGCTATGCAAAGGAGAAATATCATGATAGAAGATTTCGTAAAATGGTTTGAAGATCTAAGAATCGAAGATGTGCCATCGGTTGGAGGAAAAAACGCATCATTAGGAGAAATGATAAGGTGTCTTGATAAAAAAGGCGTTAATGTTCCTTCTGGTTTTGCTATAACCGCCTATGCATACAAATATATGACCGAAAAAGCAGGAATTGATGTAAAAATCAGAAAGATACTCTCTGATCTTGATACTCATGACGTTAATAATCTTGCAGAGCGAGGTAAAAAAATAAGAGAACTCATAAAAAATGCTCCCATACCCCCTGAATTAGAAGATGAGATTCGTAAACAATATCAGGCAATGGAAGAGCGCTATGGCAAAAATACGGATGTTGCAGTGAGAAGTAGTGCAACTGCTGAGGACTTGCCAGATGCAAGTTTTGCGGGACAACAGGAGACCTATCTAAATGTTAGAGGTGAAGATGAACTTCTAGAGAAGGTGAGAGATTGTTTTGCCTCTCTGTTTACTAATCGAGCAATATCATATAGAGTGGATAAGGGATTTGATCATTTTAGCGTGTATCTGTCTGTTGGAGTACAGAAAATGGTACGCTCTGATCTTGCGTCATCTGGTGTTATATTTTCTATTGATACAGAGAGTGGTTTTCAGGATGCTATATACATTACTGGAGCTTACGGTCTAGGAGAAAATGTTGTACAGGGTGCAGTAAATCCAGATCAGTTTTATGTTTTCAAGCCAACATTAAAGGATGGGTTTAAACCCATAATTGAGAAAAAAATTGGTTCAAAAGAGAAACGTATGATATATGGAGAACATGGAACGGAACAGCAACAGGTTAGTGAAGAAGATAAAAAGAAGTTCGTCATTAATGATGATGAAATACTCACACTTGCAAGATGGGCGCACATAATTGAGAAACACTACCAAAAACCGATGGATATCGAGTGGGCCAAGGATGGGAATACCGGTGAGCTGTTTATCGTGCAAGCACGGCCTGAAACCGTTCATTCCCAAAAAGATATGGCGTTGTTAAGAACATATGTATTAGAAGAAAAAGGAAATCTAATTGTTGAAGGAGAAGCAGTAGGCAGCAAAATTGGTCAAGGAGAAGTCAATGTAATTAAAGACGCAAAAGACATTAGTGAATTCCAGAAAGGACAAGTTTTGGTTACAGATATGACGGATCCTGATTGGGAGCCCATAATGAAAATAGCGGGAGCAATAGTAACTAACAGGGGTGGTCGTACCTGTCATGCTGCAATAATTTCCAGAGAATTGGGAATTCCTTGTGTTATCGGCACAGGAGAGGGCACTTCAAGAATAGCAAGTGGATCGCATGTGACTATTGATTGTTCTGAGGGGGTTGGCAGGATATACGAAGGTTTATTGAAATTCAGGGTTGATGAGATGAAATTAGATGACATTCCGGAAACAAAAACAAAAATTATGATGAACGTAGGTGTTCCTGAAAAAGCATTTCAACAGGGACAATTACCTAATGATGGTGTTGGACTTGCAAGAGAGGAATTTATTATTAACTCCTATATTGGTATTCACCCTCTGGCGCTACTAGAATATAACCAATTAAAAAAGAGAGCGCATAACGACCCGAAAATTGCAGAAGTTGTCCAGAAAATTGATGAGAAAAGTATCGGCTATGACGACAAAGTCGAATTTTTTGTTGACACATTAGCAAGAGGCATCGCAAAGATAGCAGCTGGTTTCTATCCAAATGATGTCATTATGCGTATGTCTGATTTTAAAACCAATGAGTATGCCAATCTTATCGGTGGATATCTCTACGAACCTAAGGAAAATAATCCCATGATAGGATGGAGGGGTGCTTCCCGATATTATGATAAGAAATTCAAACCAGCCTTCGGATTAGAATGCAGAGCATTAAAGAAGGTTAGAGAGGAAATGGGGCTTACAAACGTAAAGCCTATGATTCCCTTCTGTAGGACCCCTGAAGAAGGGCGCAAGGTTATTGAAATAATGAATGAATTTGGCTTAAAACAAGGAGAAAATGGCTTAGAGGTATATGTAATGTGTGAGATTCCTTCAAATGTGATAGTTGCGGACCAATTCGCGGATATCTTCGACGGGTTTAGCATCGGATCAAATGATCTGACGCAACTTACGCTTGGTCTTGATAGAGATTCGGACCTTGTTGCGCACATTTTCGATGAGAGAAATGATGCAGTAAAACGACTGGTTTCTCAAGTGATTAATGTTGCACATAATCATGATCCAAGGAGGAAAGTTGGTATTTGTGGACAAGCGCCATCTGATTTTCCTGAATTTGCAGAATTCCTTGTGGAATGTGGCATCGATAGCATATCTCTCAATCCAGATACTGTCATAAAAACGAGGCTGAAAATTGCTGAAACTGAAAAACGCCTAGGAAGATAAGAAACACAAATATTCGTTCAAACACCCATCCTATTTTTTAGAATAACAATCTGAAAGATTTTTATTGGTGTGATTAGTTTATAGGTCTATGGAAATCATTCCGCTCATTTGTTTAAAAAAAAGAAAGATAGTAGCAGAAAAAGAAGGAGATTGGCTATCTATTAATGAGGTGTTGGAGCGAGTTGATAAAGATGAGAAGATCTACGTTTTAGATATAGATGGAATAGAAGAAAATAAACCAAATCTGTGTTTGTATCCTAAACTATCAGAAAATCATAAGATATGGGTTGATGCTGGCCCTCGTGTTCTTGGTGATGTTGTTGATTCAATTATGGCAGGTGCAACTAACATTACTGTTAGGAAAAAAATATGGTCTGAACTAGATATTTCCAGCATAAGAGAGATTACCGAAAGTGAGGTATATGTTGATATCGGCCCAAAAAGTCAGGACATACAAAGCATTGATTTCCCCCTATTGCATGACATCAATGGTCTAGTTCTCTTCAACAATAAAAATCAGATAGAGATAGACTTTAAATATGGTAGTCTTCTAAAAAATTTATGTATAAAATATAAAATATATGCGTATGAGTCAAACCCAAAAAATTTTTCTTATTGGAAAACTCTAGGTGTTGCAGGGTTGCTGATGGATATAAGAAAATCAAGGGAGTTTAAGAAAAATGAATTCTGAGGCAAAAATCATCATTGCTTTTTTGTTTAAACATAGCGGAAAAAAGGAGTTAAAAGAATCAGAGCTTTATCTTCCTTTATCTATTGAATTGAGATGGTTTTCTACTAAAGAATCCCATGAATTTGTAAATCATGCATTAAGGCAAAAACTATTGATAAAAAAGGAGGATTTGTTAATTCCAAGTTTTGATATTGAAAAAATTAATATTCCTATTGGTTTTTATCCGTCAAAAAAGATTTTTGCAGAAGAAAAAAACGAAGTAAAAGAGAATAAAACTAATGTAATTGACACAATTATATGCCGTATTATCGAAAAGAAAAACCAAGATCGCAAAGAGATTATCGAAGAGATAACACAGATCGCGTTGGAAAAGAATGTTCGCCCAGAGGTGGCTGCATTATTAGTTGGGAAGGAATGCAGTGTTGATATAAAAGATAGTTTTGAACTTGTCGAAAACAAAATACTTAGAGAAAATGAAGAATAATAGGAATCAAAAGCAAACCCATACAATGGCTTCTTCTTACTCCCCAAGATATGGGAAGAAAACCAATACATGTTGCGGCAATAAGAATTAGAACGCCCATTATGCCTGTAAATATGAATACAAGTATCACGATCATTGCAACGGTAAGAGTAACTAATAAAGAGTAAGGAACGTTGGCAAAATGTTTGGCAAATATTTTTCCTATTTTTAATGTTAGAAAATATGAGAGCGCTCCTCCAAATATAAGAAACATGAGTAGATAAATAAGGTCTGTTGGAATCATAAGAGCAGTCCATTCTTCAACTGCAATCAGCTCATTAACCGCTAATGCTGTACCACTTCTAGGTCTAAGAATGATAAATAGCACTACTATAACTGAAAAAGCAGATGCTGTATTAACAGAGGACAAGGTTACGATTGTCTGTTCATTGCCTGAGCTTTTTCGTGCATTCATAGCTAGAATCGTGCCTGTTGCAGATGTTATTCCTGGGATTATTGATACAAGTATTCCTGCAAGACTTCCTGTAACCACAGATAAAATAGAAGATTTCTTATCGCTGATGCTGAGCTTGAGTTTTTCAATTTTCTGCTCTGGAATAACTGGTTTTGTCATAAGTGAGTTGAGAAGTGTAGGTG
>JAUXAU010000050.1 GCA_030619765.1 Thermoplasmatota archaeon | reverse complement strand
TCTTATTTCGAGTTGTAAACATTTTTGATCCTCCTTCTGGATTGAATTTTTTTTCTCTCTTGGCTTTTGGCAAGTTAATCGATATTTCCTCTAATAACCCTTCAAAAATTATTACCTGACACATATTCTACACCTCCTTTTTAATTAAATTTAAGTAATGGCTTCTTTCCCATCTCTCTTTCCGATTTACTCTCATCACCCTATTATTAAAGCAAGAATCATGCCATCGCAGGTAAATCTCTGTAACTCATTGAAATGCAAAGTGTTATGAGTAATAGTTCTCACTGGAGTCAACCCCATGAAAGCAAAAAAGGTCAAATATGACCCCCTTGAACCTGCGGTAGTGAACTAAGTTGTTTATGTATAAGGACTACCTATGGATGGTCAAATATGGATAAAAAGGGGACGGTTCTCTTTTTCAATGCGTGTTAGGTGAAGTTACTGGCGTCTACTCACCACCCTTATGAAATTTTGGAAAAAGCTTTTTTGCACAATCTGGACAAAGACTATGGGTGAATTCCGCTTCAGAATGGTCGCGAAGATAATCTTCAACTTGTTGCCAATAGCCCTCATCATCACGTATCTTTTTGCAATTAGCACAAATAGGGAAAAACCCTTTCAAAGTCTTGATTTTCGCAAGAGCTTCTTGAAGTTCTCCAATAAGCCTCTCTCGCTCCTCCTCCGTCCGCTTGCGTTCGGTAATGTCTTTGACGAAGACAGAGAGGCCACGCTTAGAGGGATAGGCGTTGATTTCAAAGAAGAATTTCTTATCTTTAAGGCGGTATTCGGTAATAAAATTCTGAGGCTGCTGCGTTCTTAGTACATCCAGGTAAACCCTTGCCCCTCTTCTTGTCTCTGGGGTATCTGGGAAAAGCTCGTAGAGGGATTTTCCGATAGCATCCTTCGCTGAAATCTCTGTAAATTTTTCGGATGCTTTGTTCCAATAGGTATATCTCAAGTCCTTATCCATTTCAAAGAAGACGTCGGTAATGCTGTCGGCAAGCTCCTTGTAACTTGCTTCGCTCTCTCGCAGTACCTCCTTTGACTGCTTGCGTTTGGTTTCTAATATTTCCAACTCGGTAATTCGTTGGCGCATTTCTATCAATTCATTTATGAGTTGGCCTCTTGTTTTATCTTCATCTTTCATATCGTGTCCCTCCAAAACAGGCAGCAATTTCACCTAACAGTCGGCGGGTATGTATGTTGTCTAATGGGGTCAAGTCTTTAATTTTAAATTTTTCAAACATCCTTTCAACCTGTCTATTCATTGCAGAAAACCTGCCTCGTAACTCTGCCATATTATCATATAATACATTCAACCCCTTCTGTCAAGGAAAAAACACATTTTTTAAAATGATTGATGGCGCCAAGTTTTGGCTCTTAAAAGGTTTGACCCCACCGCTCGATTTTACATCTCTAGTCTGAGGTTTGCACCTATTTCAGAAGTTCTGTAGTACGGATCTACGGAATGTTTGTATTCTGTTCTTATTGTAAATTGCACATACTTGTGGTTTATTGATAGGTCAAAGTTTACTGTCTCTATAAAGTTATCATCATCACCTGTTGATTTTTCGAATTTATAGCCCAGTTCACTGTTTAGTATATTGTTCCATCTTATCATCACTCCTGCACCGGGAGAGAATATACTTATGTTAAGTGAAGAATTAGTCAAGGATATGAATGGGTCCTGTCCGTATTTCTTTTTATAACTTGATAGTCCATATATAGCAAGATAAGAGTTTATATCCTGTGTCAATTTTGACCTCAGCCCATGGGTTACAGTTTTTGTATCTATGGTGTCAATTACCTCTTTATTATACTTTTCATAATCATAGCCCACTTCTAACTGGGCTTTTTGGTGTATCCTTAAATGGGCGCTGAAATCTAAGTTATCTTTATTTTCATGTTTGTAATTTGATTCTCCCCAGATTCTATCATCCTTTTTCGCTCTGTATTCTGTGTTAAAAGAGATAGACTGCGTGGGTGCAACCCTGAGTTTGTAAGCATGACCTCTCTTTTTACTCTTCCAGAAACTTGTTTCATAAGAGCGTATCTTCCTCGTTTGATAGTTATAACCTGTTGAAATATATTTATTAGGCTGCCAGAGTAACTCATACAAATCGGATTTGGAAGTGTAGAGTCTCTTTCTATCCTCTTTTGAAGATGTGAATTTTATATTGGGTTTATAACTCAATCGCAGCCTTTTCACAGGTTCTAATTCAAACCTAAAAGAACCTGTATGGGTAGTGATTTTCTTCTCTGTTGATGTTCTTTTTAATTCTTCTATCTGGTATCTACCATCTGTTTTAAACTTGTCTATAGGTGTTGCTCTGTAACTTGCATTTGCAACAACGGTTCTGCCGTTGAGTGAATTGTCTACAAGACTTGCATTGCCAGAACATAAATATCTCTTATGAGGAGTTATCGATATACTTGCATTGCCTCTCATCTCATTTGAATCTTCCGAAGGATCCTGTGGACTATTTCTCTCGTTTTCCAGATTTGAGGAGAGTGTTATGAATCTAATGTTGTTTGTTGCAAGAGAGAATCCCACAACATTATACTCACTTTTAACTTTCAACCTTGAACTTTGAACTATCTTATAGTTCGTCCCTAATGTCAGATATTTAAATTCTTTTTCTATTTTAGTCGTATGGCTCCTCGACCATCTTGACTGTTCTCTGTTTTGATACTCATCTTCAGCATCTATTCTGTATGAAATTTCTTTTAAGAATGATGCTGTTATCTTAATTCCTGCCTCTCTATTTATCTCCTGTTTTAAGATGCTGTTCCGCAGGATCCCGTGGACCTGTTTTTCTTTCAAATCATCATAAGCACCTGTCAGTTCTAATAGTTCTATTGGTTTATAATTTATATCTGCACCCCAATTCAGCATATCTGAACCAAAATTTGTCTTTCCTATTGGTCTGAAGTTAGGTTCAGTTCGTCTAAAATGGGTATTAAGGCTAAAATTTGATAAATTTGTCTTTGAGTCTATCCTGTAAGCATTCCCATCAGTTCTTGTCTCTTGCCATTCACTTTCCGCTTCTATCTTTTCACTTCTCACCTCATTATGTGCTATTTCGCTTTCCAATTTAAGATATTCACCAAGAGTCAATTCATTATTAAAGGCAATGATAGATTGTTTTTTAGGATAAGATGTAGGGACCCGTACGGGTTCCCTATCGGGTTGCAGACTTTGTTCATCTACATACGCTATACCAAATTTTAGAAACTCTGTTACTTTTACATTTATTTTTGTTCCGTATAAAACATCTTTGCTGCTGCTTGGACTATACTCGTAATCTACTTCTATGTTCTCTCTTTCAGTTATTACTCTGTACAGAAATGTTATTGTACCTTCTTCATAGTCTATCTCATAGTCTGTGCCTTTTTTAACTTGCTTCAAGTCTAAACCTTCACCTAATTTGACTCTTTCTGAATTATAAACAACGGGTATATGTGACAGTTGAAACGGTCCTTGTGTATTATTGCCTTTGAATTTTTCTCTTTTTGGATATCCTCTTGGGGTAGAATAGATTATCGTTCCATCTATATTCTTATATCCTGCCTTCAGTTTAACACCGCAGAGGGATTTATCGATCAAGGAGAATCTACTTCCTTCAAAAGAGGAGGTATAATTGCCGAGTGTGAGTTCAAATCGTTTGTCTTTCATACTATCGGCCTTGACAGAGAAGGATATATCCTCATCTTCGTTCGGCACCTTCATATTGAACAAATTACCTTCAAGATTCAAGGAATTCTTCAGTTTTCCAGATATTTTGATTGAGAGTGCATCGTCTCTTAAAGTTATGGGATAAAAGTTAAGTGGTGATTCTCCATCTAATAAGAATTTGGCTAAATAAGTGAAGGTTTTGTAACCTGTAATTTTTATATAGGTATCTTTTTTGTCTAATTTATGCAGGCTGGGAGGTTTGACAGACAGTATAGGTGATTTGATATCTATTTGAGCGACTGAAGAGTTCTGAGCCATTATCTGGGCAATATTGTCCAAAGGATCCTTCGGAAATGAATCCTGTGCCCAGCCATATGGCTCGAACGAGAGGCAGCAGACGAAAAAGAGAAGCAGTATAAATACAATATGCTTCATTTTTCAAAAAACATTTTAATTGGACGAAGATTACTATAATAAATGAAAAATGCAAAATTATTTTCTTTTTTCATTTTGCAATTTTGAATTTGCAATTCGATATTCCTAGAATGTCGTTTATCTATGTTAATCTGTATAATCTGTGGTTTCATTTTATTCAACTTTGGTCCTTATTATTTTTATCTTTCCATTTTCTAATAGATAGAGATTGCCTACAAAATCTACGGCTATGTCTGTCTTTAGGCGTATGCCCTGAGGCATATTTTCATTCAATCTGTTGATATATTTACCCCTACTGTTGAAAACATACAAAGAACTTTCATCAGTACAGAATAGAAATCCATTCCAAAACCTTATTCTTTTAGGATTTTTTAATCTATTTTCGCCAAAGGTTCTGATAAACCTACCTTTATTTGTTAAAACCTGTATTCTGTGATTTCCATTGTCTGCTATGTATAGGTTACCGACATTGTCTATTGCTATTCCATTAGGATTATAGAAGAATCCTTCTCCCCATCCAAACTCACCAAATTCATACATCAGTCTACCTCTTGGGTTGTATACTTTTATCTTATTGTCACCATTGTCAACGACATAGACATTACCATACCCATCTTGTGAAAGACTGAGTGGACTATCAAATTCACCAAAATCTAATAAGAAATTTCCATCTAAATCATATTTTACTATTCTCTCATTCCCAGCATCTACAATATAGATAAAATTCTGAACAGAAAGGTCAGAAGGATTATTGAGTCTACCTTTTTCCAAACCAAAACCTCCAAACTGGGTTATGAATCTACCGTCTTTTGTGTATTTGATTACTCTATCTTTCCCACTGTCTAATATGTAGATATTTCCTCTTCCATCTAAATCTAATGCAACAGGTGAAAGTAAGTTTTCCAATTCATTGTATACCTCTATAGTTTCAAAAGATATACTTCTTACTTCCCACTTCTCACTCCCTGCTTTAAATTGTGCACAGCCGAAGAAGTTAAAAGTTAAAAATGCAAAGTTCAAAGTGAAAAACACAAATTTAAACCACAGATTACACAGATTATCACAAGATTTTTGATAAACATACTTCAGAAATCCAGACCCTAATTGTTGTGGTTTCATTTTTTACTCCCTTTTACATCTACATCTTCAAAGTTACCGACACTCTGTGTGTGGTCTTCAATTCTTGATGTGATACATAAGCATAGTCAACATTTATATGTTCTGTTATGAACCCTATACCTGATGTGAAGTTGTCATCATCCCAACCAACTCTTATAGGAACAAGACTGACAAGTTTCCATTCTGCACCAAGATGGTATTTCGCTTTGTGCCATTTTTCCTGTCTTTCTGTTTTTATCTGTTGGTCCGCCTCAACAGTAAATATTATGCCTTCTTTTGGAATCCAGCCACCTTCTTCTTCTTTTGTTAATATTCTATATGACAACCCAAACCTCAAATTAGGTGCTATCTTGTCTACAGTTTCTGTTGACCATTTAATCCGAGTTACCGTCACATCCTGCACGGAAACCCCAATCGACAGATTATCAAATATACTCTGGAGTGTAGATTTATCACTACCTTTACTTTTCAACTTTGCACTTTTAACCAAGACGCTTGCGTCCATTCCATACCCGGTTCCTGAATGATTAACAAGTTCCATATCAATGAGTTTTACACCTATGCCCACAGTAAATCTATCACTGAACCTTCTTGCATAACTCAAACTATATGTGCTTGCTTTAAAGCCTCCAATCCCTTCATAAATTATTCTGTTATAATCTGTTCCTGGAATGGTATCTGTTGTATCCACAGCAGTAATAGGTATATCGCCTGTCGATGCACGTATCACTGCGAAACCGATGTAGTTATTCGTTGTTCGTTCTTCGTTATTCGTTGAACGATGAACGTTGAACGATGAACGACTAAGGGGAGTGACTGCTGAGATATAATCAAAGGTAGTTCCGAAATATAAATCAGTATGCATATAGGTTAGTTCTGGTCTAAGAACAAGACACATACCTGCCTGATTCCAGTAGACAGAATTTGCATCATCAGCAATACTCGTAAAACTTCCACCCACACCAGCAGGTCTTGCACCAGCACCAAGGCTCATAAAGTCGAGTTCCGTCCCCGCCTCCTGAGCGTTCAACGTTATTCGTTCAACGTTCATCGAAAATAAAATTAAAAATGATAAACAAATTCTTCGTCGAGTAGACATCATTACCTCCTTGAAGTTATTCGTTATTCGTTCATCGTTATTCGTTGAACGACAAACTTTATTTCTATCCTTTTATTGACTTAATTAAAGCACTTATCATTTGAGCTAATCCTATACTTCTCTCATATAATCTTTTATGCTCCTGCCTTTCAATGTAACCCAATCTCTTTGATACTTGCAACAAAGAAACGCATTCATAAATGGACGTCCGTGCCATGCGCAGAAAGTTCCTGAAATCTTTCCTCGTTCTACCACTCCCTTCCGCAACATTCGAAGATACAGAAACAGCTGCCCTCTTCAACTGATTTGTAATTCCATAAACTTCCTCTTTCGGAAATTTTTCTGTCAGTTTATAAATATCACACACAAAATCAATAGACTTTTGATAGACTTCCAGTTTTTCAAAATTAAACATATTACTTCCCTCTTCGTCGAACGAATCACGAATAACGAATAACTATTTTATTACAGCAATCTTATTCCACGCCTTTGCCTTTTCGCCTCCATTCTTAGCTTTTACTACCAGGTTATATACGCCGTTATTTACAACCTCGCCAAGTTCATTTGTACCATTCCATTCTATTTCGTTTATTCCTTCTGTGCCAAAGATTTCATACTTCCAGACAAGTTTTCCAACAAGATTGTATATTTTTATTGTTAAATCTGCATCTTTTGTGAGCACCATTCTTATGTTTGTATTTTCATCCTCTGGGTTGAATGGATTTGGATAGTTAACCGCTTCTGTTATATCAAGTTTTGTGCTCGAGGACGAACCTCCCTGCATAAATAAACTTATCGCTGCAAAGGTTGGGATACTGAATTTCTGCACCCTGCCATTATTTCTATCTGCTACAAATATGGAGAAGCTTTCATCAACTGCAATTCCTTCTGGCTTGTTGAATTCTCCTGGATTATGTCCTATTGTGCCCAGAATGAGGAGCACATTGCCTCTTGAGTCAAACATCTGCACTCTGTCGTTATTTCTGTCAACTACCCAGATATATCCACGAGAATCCACTGTCACATCAGAAGGTTTGATGAACTGTCCTGGGAGTGAACCCTCGTCACCAAACTCCATAATAAGATTCCCTTCAGGATCATATTTCTTGATTGATGCTGTGATTACTTCAACAACATAGATGTTGTTGTTTCTATCTATCGACACACCTTCAGGATGCTCGAGTTCTGTTATTTCAGATATCAAATTGCCATCTGGATCATATTTTACGACTCTGTTGTTGTTCTGGTCTGCAATATAGATATTGCCAAGTTTATCTACATCAATGCCGTCTGGTTTATTAAAGCCAATTATTCTCATCAGACTGTCACCTGAGGGGCTGTATTTAGTCATACAGTTACCTGCCCAGGCAGTGACATAGATATTGCCTGCTGAGTCAAGAACAACATTGTTGGGTTTAAGTCCATCTGGTATATCCATCACCCAGTTGCCGAATGCATCAAACTTTGCCACCCTGTTATATGTTGTTTGTGGACTCGGATTGCTCTCAGCAACATAGATGAAGCCTGTCGCATCTACATCAACACCTTCTGGTTTGTTGAACCCTGTTATCTCAAATTCAAACTGGGACTTACCAATGAAGAGAAGCACCCTCTCCTCTGATGCATTACCTACCACATCTATTGCTGTCAGCCTGACTGTGTATGCACCATCGTTAAGAATTGAAGTATCCCAATATGTAAGTATATCATTTACAACCTGGCTATATGTTTCTGGTTTTATCACAATCCATTCAACAGGATTATCGCCAAGACCATATTCAACTTTATAATATTTAAAGTGGATGTCTGTCACAGTTCCTATAATTGGTATGTTGCAGTTAATTAATGTTGAGTCTAAAGGCGATATAATCTCACAGACGGGCGGTGTATTATCTAAAATAACCCAGTCAGTATTTTCGCCTTCTTCATTATCAAGATTATCTATGCTGTAATAATTTATCTCATATTCTCCATCATCACCTGCAACATTGAAACCTGCAATACTATCATTCACTGTTTCCCAGTTTCCACTTCCCACTTTATAATTTATGTTTTTAACTCCTGATGCAACGCTAGATGAAATTGGGTCGTATGCACTTACAGTTAATGGAGTAGAGGAAGTAACAATTGTGGAATCATCTGTGCCATAGACATAATTGGGGTCACCGACAGCAAGGTCAGATAAAGGATGAGTATCATCGACTGCAACAAGCACAGAAATTTCTGATTCCTGGTTGTCTACATTGTCAACACTTCGATAATAAATTGTGTGCATCCCTTCACCATAAGCAGAGAGGTTGAAAGTGACTGTTTCAGTATAAGGGACCCAATTGTATGTATCAATTCTATATTCTGAAATCTTAACGCCTGAACCATCACTGTCTGTTACATCAAGAGTGATAGGTGTTGCAGAAGTAATGCAAGTGGGGCTTTCACTGTATTGAGGGTCTCCTATGATGCAGTCCGTTATTGGGGGAGTATTGTCGAGAAATACTGATTTTGTTTTAATCTCCTCTTCATTTCCTACATTATCTATGGTATAGTATTCAATGGTATATTCCCCATCCTCACCAGTAATATTGAAAACTTCAGTACTCTCGTCAACTGTTACCCAATCTGAACCTTCAACTTTATACTTTAAACTTTTAACTCCAGAGGCTACTCCATTTACTACAGGATCATCAGCGACAAGTTCCAATTCTGTATTTGAAGTAATATATGTCTTTCCACTCCCGTCTGTGAACGATGGTCCAATAACGTTGAACGAGGTTATAGGTGGTGTGTTATCGAGTTTAACAGTAATAGAGTTGATTTCCTCTGTATTTTCGAGATTATCAATACTATGGTATTCAACGAGATAATCACCATCCTCTTCTTCTATAGCAAATGCTTCAGTATAGGTGACCCACTCTCCTCCATTTATCCGATACTCGGTCTTCTGAACACCAGACAGACTGTCAAAGGCAGTAAGGGTGAACAGGGTGGCTGAGGTAATATAGTCTCCATATATCGGCTTTCCAATAGATATTGTGGTAACGGGTGGGGTATTATCTAATGTAATTTTAATTGTCTGATATGTTTCAACATTTGTGACATTATCAATGCTTCGATAATCAATTATATAATCTCCATCAGAACCACTAATGGTAAATGAACCAGAATAGGTTATCCAGTCACCATTATTAATTCTATATTCACTCTTTGCTATACCAGAGGCTATTCCATTTATTATTGGATCTTCGGCAGTAAGTTCCAATTCTGTATCTGAAGTAACATACCTCTTTCCACTCCCGTCTATGAACGATGGTCCAATAACGTTGAACGAGGTAACTGGCGGAGTGTTATCAACTGCAATGTCAATTGAATGTGTCTCTTCGACATTCCCAACATTGTCTATACTTCTGTAATAAATTGTATGGGCGCCTTCACCTTCTACTATAAACGGTGAACTATAAACTGTGAACGAGCTTGTTTCATCAATTGCATATTCGGTTTTTGCGACGCCAGATATGTCATCGGTAGCGGTCAGAATAAATTCTGTAGACGAAGTTATATACGTTGGGTCTTTACTATATTTTGGCTCACCTATAGTAAGAACGGTCACTGGTGGAGTTGTATCACTAACTACTGTCACAGTTCCGATAGCAGGTGCTGAAGGATTACCTGCGTGGTCTACAACTGAAATTGTGTAGGTATAAGTACCGTCGTCTACGATTCTACCAAATCTATCCTGTCCATTCCAGACATAACTATGGTCTCCTGCCGATATATCATCTTCCCCTATTTCAATATCAGCGATCCTTAAGATGAAAGATTTGCAATCCTCGGAAATCACATAAGTAATTGTAGTAGTTTCACCGTATTTAGGCATAAATGGGTCTGGCTCATCCCAGTATGCTAATATTTCAGGTGGTGTTATATCTAAAATTACCTGAACAGGCTCGGATATCTCACTTTTTCGCCAAACTTGTCCTATCCATCTTGTTGCCTGTGCAGTAATGGTGTTCATACCTTCAGCAAGTTTGAGTGGATAGAAGGAAAAATTGCTGTCTGAACCTGCAACCTTTGTACCTACTAAAACACCATCATTAAAAATCTCCACCGTAGAACCTGGCTCGGATTTTCCAGAGAGTGCAATTTCTTTTTGATTTGTAGGTGATACAGGTTGAGCCAATTTCGGTGGTGAGATATCTGGAATTACAAAATAATATGAAAACTCGGAAATCCAAGCAGAAAGTTGCACTATGTCCCATATTCCATCTTTCGGCTCATCAATATCAATTGTATCAGCAATACCAATAACTTCAACCACTTCTAATTCTCCTGTTTCTTTAATGTGGTAAAACATCAGTTGAGAAAGGTCAACTATCAGATTTCCATCTGCATCTATTATATCAATTTTTGGAATACGCACAGTGAGTTTTGCTAGATTCGGATAAAGAAATGTTAAACCGTGTGGTTGCAAATCATATACAACTCCAACTGGAGGTGGTAGATAATCAGGATACATCATAGCGCAATCTTCTAATCTCATCGGTGTAATTGTTATGTGGGATGTATCAAAATAAGTTGTTTCAGGGGGAGGCGGGACAATACTGTCAGTATCTGGCGGGGTTTCATAAATTAGTGGTGCTATATTTAAAGAAGCAAACTCCAATACTGCAGAAGTATCAGGTGAGTATCTCAAATAAACTTTGTTAAAAGGACTTGTAACAAATTTACTCTTTCGACTTCCTTGCTCTGAAACGAATGCTACAGATCCTATTTTTACACCTAATAATTCTTCTTTCACTCCTGTCTCGGCAGCTACAACAAGTTTAACCTCATAATCACTGTTAAGACCTGTAACATTCCAGAATCCCAAAATGTTATTCGTTACTGGAGATGTGGATATGTATTCATTCGGTTTCAATTGGACAGGATGCCATGCACTTTCATCCACAGATTTGTAAAACAAGCAATATCCAATAAACGGATCTTTGATGCCTTTACTCATCGGTTGAATTGAATCTCCATAGGATTTCGCTTTTGCTGTTCCTACTATGGGAACAAAAATTTCGGGAGCAGCTTCTTTATCTATTTTAACATCAAAACAATCGTCAATAGTAGTAGTATCATTTCCTGCAAAGATACTATCAAGAGATAAAGCATCATTTGAATCACCATTCGGATAGTAAAGCGAAACATTCCAATTCTCAACAAGTGTATGGGGATTATGAACTATCGAATCGCTCACTATCCAGAAAGTCTGATTATCTTTGTTTGTTCCCCCAACTGGATAACCTTCAGAAAATAAAGTATCAGGTAAACTCAACCAAAAGTCTGCAGGATAACAGCTATTATTAAAAACATTATTCCATTTGTAAATCTTTCCACCATAGTTAGTTAAAATAGGATCGTCTTTCGTTCCCCAACTTGTATCGCAAAATGTAGCATAACCAATTATTGTATCAGAGAGGTTTCTTGTAAAAGTAGTATCGGTGTTTTTAAACACCAAGCGAACTTTTTTCATTTCACTTGCTTTTGTCGAGTTATTTACACCCATTTTTTCTAAATAATACACAGTATCATCCCCAGCATACTCTGGAGGAGTGATAACGATAGGAGAAACATAGTTTTTATTTAAGTAGTTATAACAATTTTCAAAATCTAAGGAAAAAGTGTTTAGAGAGATTCTTTGATTATGTATCATGGTGAAATCTGAAATATAAATATAGCCTAAGCTATCAGAAGTAATGGAGATAAATACCGTATCATAATCATAATCTGCCCATTCATTCAAAATTTGAGAGATAGAAGTATCTCCATATGAATCATCAAAATGCAAAACACTATCCAATGAACCTATCCATACTGGCCATTCTTGTCCATACTCACCAGTCAAAACAGTAATCTCCCCACGAAAGGGCGTCTCCTTGCAAAGTTCCCAATGAAATCCAGTAATGATGAAGTTATCGGTCCAGTAACCATCGATCACCATTTTTCCGCATCTACCTTCCTCTGTCAGAACGCATATAGTAGCACATGGGACAAAAATAATATCTCCTTTAGCCCCTGAGGATGGCATATATCTTCCTATGTAAATAAGGTCTACCGTAGTGTCATATTCTACAGTAGCAGGATCTGTGTAAATATTGGGCGTGGCATCGTAGATCGCTTTTGCATTTGATTTCTTTATGTACCACTTTTCTTCGGATGGTTCTTGAACAACATAAAACCAAATATCCCCATAAGTGGAATCGTTTTTCTCTACTTTCCCTTCCGTAAAATCAAAGGCATCAGCTGAATCATAATCGACAAAATGCTTGATGTACCCTGTGTCTTGGATAGCACTACCGGATGTCAAAACAAACTCTGTACTTATGATGCTATCAGCTGGTTCTACAAGGTCAATGCCGACACTGTTCCCTCCCCAACTTTCTCCACGAATATGCAAAGTCTTGGCACAAACCCCTCCGATAAATGTAGTATCCAATAAATTTCCAATTACACGATACTCAAACGATCTCATAGGCAGATATATTCCCTCTCCACTTGCCTCCCAATCAAAGTTAGATTCTCCCTCTACTAAGACACTATCTTCTGGTGAATATATTTCTGCCGTTATACCCCAGCCACTTACATCATTTGTTACGACTGTTGGGAAAGATGCAGAGGCATAAGTAGAATCGAAATCTGTGGATACTCCGCTTAACTTGAAATTATATAAACCTTCAGTATCAGTTCCTGACCAAAAAATAGATAATAATGTATCTCCGAAAATAATAGAGTCATATATTAAAGTATCAACTGGGATATTATCGTGATTAAATATTATTATCGAGCTCTTTGCTTCTTCAGATAATTTATAATTGACATTCGTTCCTTCATTCGGTGCTAAACTACTTTTGTCTGGATAGAATTGTACTATCTCAAGCGGAAGATTCACCACAACATCAACATATATGCCAACCTCATCCATACTCATTCCTACACCATCTTTGTCTCTTGCAGTAAACCTTATTCTATAATAACCACTTTCAATATCCTGTCTGAATGCATCAGTGAAATCCCATGGTACACTTTTTGTCACATTCCCTGTTGTCTCATATTCCTGATGATATACAACTTTACCATAATAAACGCCGTCCATTTTAAATATTTCTAAACTTACTTTTGCTCCCATTATATCTGCATCTTCCCAATTTATACTATATAGAATTTCCATAGAATCCGTAGGTTCATCTTTTGTAAATGTTGTATCCGGAGGCAGAGGTTTCAAAATTTGAATTTCAGGAGCATCAGAATCAGGAGGCACTGATGATACACTCACTGACACAACATCAAAACTTAAATGTTTAACTACATCGGGAACACCATCTGTTCCAAATATGCCATCTTTTGTAGTGAGCATAATGGTGTAGTTTCCTTCTGTCAGGGTATTCGCATCCCAATTTCCTAAAAATCCGTCAATTATTGTCCTGTATGACCTATGAGAATTAGGGTAAAGTGTATCTTCTGGACTCTGGTAGGAGTTAGGAACAGAAATAGGCGACCAGCCATAATCTACAGGGTCTAAAGCCTCAAAATAACCAATGCTGTCTCCAGAAACTACGCCGTTTTTATAGAATAACTCATAATAGAGAAAGTCCTCGGTATTCTCAACATCAGGGTCGGCAGCAATACCTTCTATATTCACCCAATCACCAACATTATCAAATTCAAAAGGAAAGGTAATCAACGCTGGTATTTTGTTTTTTATGATTTGATCTGCATAATAATTATAATTACCAACGCTGTCTTCAATGAACATTTTAAGGGTCAAATACCCATCGCTTATTTTACTCCAATCAATTGTATCAGGCAAGACATATTGGTATATCTCACCAGGCTCAGCAGTCACATCTTCCCTTATATGAAACAATGTATCATTGGTTATATCCAACATTATTATCTCTCTGAAAGACGCTGTATCAGAAGTTGTCTTTAATTGATACTCCACGAACGGCATTTCTACACTTGGCGTAATAAAAAGACTCGGTTGTGCCATAAAATAAACCAATTCAGGTGCTTTTCTATCGATTATAACTCTGGTGATTTGGACACCTGGATATGATGCTGGCTCTATAACATTTATTGAAGCCGCATTTCCTGCATCATCAGTTGCAGAAATTAAAAATTCATAAATCCCATCAGGCACTTGTTCATTTGCTTCGTCTATTCCTTTCCAGATCCAATTAAGGCTATCTCCATCTTCGTTCTCTCCACCAAAGTTTTTTAGAGAAATAGTATCATTAGCTTCGGAGTCAATTAAGTTAAAAGTTATATCTACATCTTCATCAACAGCGTCATAACAATCATAGAAGAAATTAACGTTCTGATATGGTGTTAAAATGAGATTACCTCCGTCGAAGTGACAAAGTTCTACTCTATCCAATGTATCGGTATCGACTGGAAACACATCGTGGATTACAAACACAGATGGGTTACCATCAATAGTTATGAGTATTGCTTCTTTAGCATTATCACCAAAAGGACTTTGGGACTCGATAAGAAGTGTATATTCGCCGTCTGAAACTTTGGAACTATCATCGCCTATTCCATCCCATAAAATGGTATCTGGGTTTGATTGTTGAAAATCAGATACACATATAAAGTTTTTAACAACCACACCATTTCTATCAAAAAGCCAAAGTTTGAAAGTATCACAAGGGAAGTCGTAATCAATAAAATACGAAATCCGCATATTGCTATGAAGAGGAGGAGAAAATAAAGAGGGCTCTGCAGAGAATTCGTTTATTTTCTGTTGTTTAAAATGATAGAATTGTCCCCATTCTTTTTCAAATAAATTTCCATCGAATATACTTGCTGTGAGAAACTGAGAACCATAGAAAGCATAGGCGAGTTCATTTTGAATTAATGGAGGGATGGTCTTGTTTCTAACATTCGGACCTGTCGCAACAAAACTCCCAATAAATATAGGAGATTCTAATATTTGTGTTCCATCAGAATTCAAGATGTATATCTCATTTTTGTCTGACAAAATTGCTATCTCTAATTCGTCATCATCGTCAAAATTTCCTGTTACTGGAGATGAAGGAAAACAATTAGATAAATTTTCTACCCTCCATGATTCTACGAACTGTTTTGATGTAGTGTCATATTCCCAGCAACAAACAAAGCCATTATAACTGCCTGTAACTAACTCCAAAATTCCATCGCCATCTATATCACCATCCATTGGCGAAGCTCCGATCCCCAAGTTTGTATTTAAAGTGCTGAGTTGAATCCACGTTGTATCAATATAATCCCATGAGTAGATTTTTCCGCTTCCTGATGCTACTATAATTTCATCATCACCATCATTATCAAAATCAGTCAGCAAAGGTGAAAGTTCTCCCTCCAAGCCTGTCCAATCAACGATTTTAGTAGTCAATGTATCAAAAACCCATCCTTTGAGTTCACCATTTTTGCTTCCTAAAAGGAGAATGAGTTCATTGAAGCCGTCCCTATCTATATCAACTCTTCCAAAAACAGGTGAGGAATAGAGATCAAACGTCGCTATTTCACTGTTAACCACATCAAAAATTCCAGCTATTCTGACTCCAGAACTGTGGAAGACATGAAGTTCAAATCCGTTTGCGGCATCATATGTTGCAACCACCACTTCTAAGTTCTCATCCTGAGTATAGACATTAACGATGACTGGCTTACCGTGCAGATAACCACCAACACTACTCCACCAATTTTCAGGGAAGCGTATTCTACTTTCATACCAAGTCTTCAATTCTCCATTAGGACTGTAAATCAATATCTCATGGCTAAAGTCAGTGGTATCTATATCTCCAATAACTGGAGGAACATAGAAATTTTGTGCTGTAACAAAGGCACAGGTAAAAAAGAGCAATATAGAAATAAAAAGTTTTTTAATCATATCTTCCTCTTTTATGCAAAAGTTTTAGTCTCATCTCTTTTTATCTTTTTATAACTTCATTTTTATCATCTTCTTTGTTACAGCAAACTCTGCAGTTTGAAGTTGATAGAAATATACACCGGATGGCACCTTGTTCCCTTCCCTATCTTTCCCGTCCCACACTACGGAATGCACGGAAGAACACTGATGTTGACACGGAGTACCACGGAAAGTGCGAACAAGTCTGCCACTTGTATCGTATATCTTCAAGCTTGCGTTATTCGTTCTTCGTTCATCATTCATCGAAGGCAATGAATAACGAATGATGGTGGATGAATGGAATGGATTAGGAGAATTTTGATAAAGAATACAGGGAAATCTTAAACATTCAATCTTGGTTAAATCTTCCTCAATCATAGTTGGATAATAAGTATGCTCGTAAATAGTGTTTTTGGTAGCCCTATACACTCTTAATGTATCATCATTCCGAGCTTTGTCAATTTTAATATCTGAACCTCCCAATGATGTATCTACATTTACTTTTTGCCAATTGCCTTCAGAGTATGTGAACTCATTGCATCCCTCCCCCGAACCTACGTAAACTCTTTCAACTCCATCCCCTCTTCCATTTCCTACTGTCATACCATAGGGATAGTGTCCTACAGTCCCGATAACTGTTATAGTCCAAATTGTGTCTAAATAAGTAAACTCATAAACATAGCCGCTGTCATCTGCCGTATAAATTCTATTTATATTATCGTTTCTGCCTTTACCAATATCTATGCCTTCTAAGTCAGTACTGCCAAAGCCAATATCGGATTCTCTCCAAATAGTGTCTTCGTAAGTGAATTCATATACATGATTATCCCAATTAGTAGCGTAGACACGTGTAGTATCGTCATTTCTGCCAGTGCCAATTGCAATACCAAACATATAACTTGTTCCATTTCCTAATTCAACTTTACTCCATGTAGTTACTGAATGAGTATACTCAAATAGATGTCCGCTCCAATGTGCTACATAAACTCTTTTTATTCCATCGTTTCTACCAGTCCCAACTTTCACTCTCTGACTATAACCAATAAGGGAATCTATAACGATCTTATTCCACACGCCTCCAGAATATGTAAATTCATATATCTTACCATCATAATTAGTCGCATATACTCTCATTATCCCATCATTTCTACCGTCGCCGACTGTTACACTATGCATGTAATCGCCACCCGAATCAATATCTACCTTATTCCACATTCCAGAAGAGTAAGTAAACTCATAAAGATGGTCGTCATAATTTGCTCCATATATACGGAGAGTATCGTCATTCCTCCCCTTACCTATTGCCATCCCTCTCATGAACGAACCTCCTGATCCTATCTCAACTGCGATCCAATCTGCCCAAGAAGGGGTAAGGCTTATAGCTAACCCTAAGAAAATTAGGGCAAACCATGAGATACTCTTTTGTAACTTTCTTCTTAATTTTTTCATTTTTCCTCCTTTCGTTTAAACGACGATTTTAGGGCCCAGAGACCATCGCATTGGTACACATAGAACCCTACAAATCTTCTGTCCATTGGTATCATAAATGCTAAATGTCAAGACCCCAAAAATTTTTTCATTTTCACTCCCTGCCATTTTAATTTTAAAATTTCGATGTAGCTCATATTTTGTGTTGCATCCTTGCTTGTAAGGCTTTCAAACATATATCCACATCTTTCTTCTCTTTACGAGTCTTTGCAAGTTCCTTGCATTTCTGGTAATGAAATAAAGCCTCTTTGTATTCCCCTATCTCCTTTAAACTTAACCCCAATAGAAGGCGTGTATTATATTCGATCTCTCTTTTATAGCGAGGTAAAGACACATTATTTGAAAATGTGAGAGCTTTTTTAAAATATTTTACTGCTTCGCTATAGAGTTTCTTCTCGCCCATCATAGATCCTATTTCATTGTATAATATCGCGATATCTATATGGTCTTGCAGATATTTGATAGCCTTCAAATATTGCCTTTTGGCTTCATCTATGTTGTTTTCTTCTATGAATGTATCTCCTATTGCCTCATGAATGTAGCCTCTTTCTTCCAAGTCAATATTTGCATTTAAAGCTTTTTTAAAGCACTCCATAGCCGCATTTTTTTTCTTCTGAGAGTTGTAAACGAACCCTAAGTAGCCGTATATTTCTCCCAATTTGTGATAATTAGGGTCTATTTTTAATACTTTCTCAAAATGAGGTAGAGCTTTTAGAGTTTCTTTTTCAACCTTAGCTATACCTCTTTTTATGATTTCTTGGTAACCGAGAGGCGAGGAGTAAGCACATCCTATAATAAAGTGCAAATCTGGAAAGGAGTCGAAGGCAGGATATTTTTTTATTGCTTTCTTTAAATTTTTTATAGCTTTATGGTTTTTCCCTTTTAGATAAAAGATTACTCCTTTATAAAAATATGCTTTCCCTTGTTCATTTGCTCCACTCGGTAAATTTTCAAACACATGTTGTAAAAAATCTCTGTCCTCTACATATTCTTCTAATTTTAACAACTCTTCAATTTGTTTTATATATGTTCTTGCGTTTTTTTTCATTTTTAATACACGGGTGGCGGTGTTTCTCTTATTGTTTCTCGCAGTAACTCTCTCGTAATTGTTTCTGCTGTTTCTTTCATTGCCTGGTGCTCTTTTGTTATTCCAAAGATATTCGCCCACAAATCTACAATTGCTTTATACATACGGCTTCTTTTTGATAAAGCAGTAATTTTAGGCAGAGATTCGCCTGCAGGCCTTATTTTTGAGAGCATAGCTTTTTCTTCACTTATCATTTTCGCTTTATATACGACTGCCTCGGCTTTAAAGAGCGGAGCTTTTGCCTTTGCAATTTTTGCTATTTGTAGCACGGATTTTCCCCGTACCATCCCTGTCATTCCAAGTCCTATGACTGCTTCCTCTGGTGAAACTTGTAAGAAAGATTTTATTGCTTCTTTGCTCCAACCGGGAAGAAAACCCAATTTTTTGTCTACCTGCTCACTTATAGAGCGATTGTATTCTTGCCACTGCTCTGCATTAGATACAAGTCGAGCAGCTTCACCGTCTGGATCGATTTTGCGCAATGGATTATTTAAACAATAAACATAGGAATTAAGACGCTGAGGTTCTTGCAAGTGCACTTCACCAGGAACAAGAGGTTCAGGATCTGGCGTAATAAACCTGCCTAATGTTGGTTCATAATACCTCGCCCCAAAATAGTCCAGCCCTGTCTCATCCCTTTCCTTACCTGTGTATAAATAATCATTCTTCTCAACACCCTTTGCTGCTTCTATGTTTCCAAATGGTCCAAAATGATAGAGATGAACTACATTCCCTTCCTCATCTATTAGCATTACAGGTGAACCTAATACATCATTGTGAAAATATACAATACTCCCATCAGTCTTGATTTTACAGATGCGTTGCCCATTTGCATAGATGTAAGTCGCCTTCACATTACCCAGAGAATCAGTTTCGCACAGTACTTGATTCGCTTCATCGTAGTGGTAAATCGTTATTAGTGATTTGTTATTCGTTGTTCGATTGTTGGACTTTTTCACTCGCATTCCGTTACTATCATAGACAAAATCGAACAGATTGTCAGGTACCTTGTCCGCATCCTTTATATTACGAGAAGAAGGTATGAATGGGTACCTCACAGCAGTAAGCCTGTTCTCATAATCATAAGTGAAATCAGCAACCCTGACTGTATCTTTCCCTACTGTTTGAATCATCTTTGTCTGATTGCCGTTATTGTCGTATTCATGATCAATCTTTCCAAAAGGTGGCAACTCAATATAATCAAGCCTGTCTGAATTATTTTCATAATGATAGTCCCAGACTCCGTACTTTCCGCCTACATAACTGGCATACTCTCTGTTTCCAACTTTATCGTACTGAAATTCTGTAATACCCTGATCATACATAACATGGGTTAACCTGTCCACTCCATCATAACTATACTCGAAAGTGCGAATTTCATTATTTACCGTTTCTTTTAACTTTTTCCTGTTGCCTTTATTGTCATATTCATATTCGTGTTTGAACAGCACCTTCCCGTCCTTGTTTGTAATTGTAAAACTTTTCATCCGATCACGGGGATAATAGGTATACGAAATCTTGCTAATGTTCACTCCTGCAGGATTGTAATATTTTACCTCTCTTACCACTCCTGTTGAATAATAGAGATATTCTGCCAAAAGTTTCTTAGTTCCAGATATGTCCCTTTTGACTTTCCATAATCTATTTACATTATCATATTCATAGTGTGTTCTATCTGAACCAACGGGGGCTTTTATGGAAGTGAGATTATCTGCTGAATCGTAGGTATATTCAGTAGTGTAAGTGACACTATCAATAGTTTTTACCTTTTTAACAAGTCTATTTCTTTCGTCATAATGATAAACCGTGGTTCCAGATGGGTCTTCAACTTTAGTAAGATTCCCTTTTCCATTCGAAGAAGTTGCCTCGTCATAAGTATAATCAACATCAAAATTTGAATCTTTATAGTCAATTGCTGTTCTACGATTTATCTCATCGTAGTAATACTTGGTCGTATCTCCATTTGCATTTATTTTCATCGTATCATTCCCAACTCCATCGTAGGTATAAACAGATACTCCCATATCAGGATGATCTCTCTGCGTAAGATCACTTAAAGAATTATAATTGTATGTAATAATCTGCCCTTTAGCAGTAATAATGGTATCCAAGTCATTTCTTGCATTGTATCTACAATGTGTCCTGTATCCACTTAGTGGCTCATCTATTCGAATGAGGTTATTGTATGCATCGTAATAACAAGTCTTCTGATGATCATTTTCATCAGTTATAACTACAACATTGCTTGGATAAGAATAATGCACTGTTGCATTCTCTGTATTTCCTGGGGGATAAGAAATAGATATAACTCTCTCTAATGCATCGTAGTCCCACTTTGTATACCCATGACTCCAACTTATATTCGAATTATATTGACTTGCTGCACCGGAGACTTCGTATGGTTTTGACTCTCGATATTTCCTTCCAACAGTATCGTATTCGATATTGGTTTCAACGGTAGCAGTATTATCTCTATTTCGTTGATGAGTTTGAACAAGTCTGGATAGACCATCATAAAAGTAATAGATAGGATTGAGATAGCTTCCACCGTTTTTCTTTTGAGTAACAGTAATTCTTTTTAGATCATCATCATAGTTATATTCTATAGTAGGGCTTGTAAGGTCATCATCTGGTTTTGCAACTTTTGTGAGTCTATTCAATACATCGTATTCATACTCGGTGATATTACCATTTGCATCGGTGATACTTTTTAAAAGTCCCGTATTAAAATAATGATCATATTCTGTGGTGACCAACGTGCCATCCACCTTTTTTTTCCACAAGTAAGCGCAAGGCTTCTTATAAAAATAGCGTGTAATATGGTCATTATCATCGATTACTTCTGTACAATTGCCATAAGTGTCGTATTCATAATTTGTGTGAACCGTTTTATTATCTTCAATGATTGTGCGTCCTACTTGTGTGACATCTCCAAAAAATCCTCTTAGAGTAGCATCCTCCCAACCATCATACCAATAAGTGGTCAAATTAACCAAAACATTATTTTCATTATAAATTTCTTCTCTTCTTATGGGCTCTATAATATAGCGGTCCCAATACTTAGCGTAGTCACTTGGTCTTTCTGAATCGAAGTAAAAATAATAGAACCAAAATTCCCGTCTAATCTCCCTTTCGTCGCCAGAGATATTGGTAAAATGGAGTTCATCAAATGAATCTGAATCTAAGTCATCTAAATAAGCATTATTTACTTCTCCCCATTTCTTAATCTTTCTACAGTTTCCAAAATTATCGTAGTCAAGATACTCGATAACGTAATCTTTATGTGTGCTACCATTAGGGTTATATTTTTTAATTGCTTCTCCTCTTTTCAGTACCGTATAAACGTTATGACCTTGAAAATAGTACTCTTCCCCTATATATCTATAAAACCAGGAGGTAAGTTCTTCGCGTAACAAAGTACCAGTAGCTTCGGTGCCTTCGTAAAAACGTTTCGCCTTAATTCTCCCTGATAAACTATACCGAGAATAATCACAAGATGGATAGAGAGGCTCATGGATATATACCGTTTGATTGCCCTGAGGGTCAGTAACTATTCCCTTCGTATGTATATCATCATCATCCATGTCAAATTCGTAACTCCATGTATGCTCAATAGTTCCATCGCCATCTACATCGACTTCCCTTGACTCTAAACCTCTGACCGGGTAATTAGGATCGCCTCCTATAGGCATATTAGAAGCATTTAACCAGTATGTGTCATAAGTATAATTTATTTCTCCCCCAGAAGGGTAAATTATCTTGATTAGCTCTCGTTCATTATTATCTGTGCTGTATTCATATTCTGTGAACTGGTCGTTAGGATAGATCACCTTTACGAGGGGATTTCCCCAATCATATTGGTCTTCAGTTTCATCGTCATAAACATAGTCAATTTCTATAGGATTTCCATTGGAATCTTTATATATTATTTTGTCCAGCCTCGCTGTAGAATCCACGGAATCTGTTACCATAAATTCAATCATACGACCGATAGTATCGATTATACGTTTTATATATGGAGAACCATGGTAGTATTCAATGCTAATACAATTTTCATGGGTATCTTCGATCTTGGTTACGAAGCGGCCTTTATAATCCTCGCTATAAGAAGATCCAACAGATTGATCAAAAATGTAACATGTTCCATTCTTCGCCCAAAGGGTATCTGGAACCCAACCTTGGCCAGTGATGTACTCAAGATCTTTTACTTTTAGGAATCCTTCTGTAAGGTGATAACTCTCGTCACTCCCTGGATCATCAGCAAGAGCACTATCATAAAAGCAGGCAAGCTTCTGACAAGAGCCGTCGCCAAGGTAAACATATTCGTCCTTACGCATACCAAAATGGAGATTCCAACCAAGACCAAGATACGATGGAGAGCGGGCATCCAGAGGTGGATGGGTGTAGTTCTTCCAAACATTACTGTTATAGACTCTTGCAAGTCTTACATCCAGTCCATTACGTCCTGGAATATGCAAATCTTGTTGAGTAATTACAAGATTTCCGTTAAAGGTATTAACATCCTCCTCAATCTCAAAAGCAAAATAATTACCATTTGGATCAAACCCTTGAGTATGTACCGCTGCATAATCATGGTCAGTTTGTGCGAATATTAAAGTAGCCAATATAACAGATAAAAGGGGGACAATCCATCTAAAAAGCCTTCTCCCGGAAAGCAAATAAATGGTACCAGTTCTCAAATTCTTGTATTCCACAATCTTATAAGGAAGAGCAACTGCCTTGAAATCAAATGTTGCTCGGTGAAAATACAGTGAATAAAAAAACACGTCTAATGGGGTCAGGTCTTTGATTTTAAATTTTTCAAGCATCCTTTCAACCTGTCTATTCATTGCCTTGCTTTTAAACATAAAAACCCTGCCTCGTAATCCTGCCATATTATCATATAATACATTCAACCACCTCCGTCAAGGAAAAAAAACATTTTTTAATGATTGATGGTGCCGAGTCTTGACTCTTGAAAAAATCAAATGTGGTTCGGTAAAAATGTAGGTGAATAAAAAAACGAGGATAGTCCATCATTATTTTCTCCTTCCACTACCCTCCGGAATTTTTATTTTAAGGTTTATCAAAAACTTGTCAAGAAAAATCGACCTATCTCTGGATCCGTATGGAATGCACCGAGCGAAACGAGGAGCTATGTACCGAGTAAAACGAGATGCTATGTACCGAGTAAAACGAGATGCTATGTACCGAGTAAAACGAGATGCTATGTACCGAGTAAATAGATTGAGGTGCTAATGGTCAGATTTTTTCCATACGGATCCCACGGGTCTGCGACCGTAGGGACCGACCCCACGCCTTATAACTCCTTCAAGGGGTCAAGAAAAAAATGTAGACGGTTTAATACATGTTAACCAGGAGGCTCTATTTTCGTAAGAAATAGAGCATTTTCGGGTTGTTCCTAAAGTCACAGAGTCAAGCACCGTCCCCAATAGATTCAGAATTTTATCCTACAGCAGTCAACCTCTGTCAGAATGCTGGAAACCTATTATAGTTTTTGGCTCTTTTGCCGCCTCGATTTTGCCAAAGGCCTGCTCGTAACCCTTCACGTTCTCTTGCAAGGCAGCAATGATGCGTTTCATATGGCCCGGGCTAATGACAACCCGCGATGTGACTGCGCCGGTGGGCGGTGCTACCATGAGGAAATCCATGATAAACTCCTCTTTTGTATGTACCACAACCATATGGTTCGCGTAGACTCCTCCATGCAACCGCTCGGGGAAATTAACCTTGATTTTCTTTTGTTCGTCAGGCATGATGTACCTCCTTTCCAATAAATTTTATAGTATCAAGTCTTGACTCTTGAAAAAACCAAATGTGGTTCGGTAAAAACATGGGTGAATAAAAAAACGAGGATAGTGCATCATTATTTTTCTCCTTTCACTACCCTCCGATGTTTTATTGTAAGGAATATCAAAAACTTGTCAAGTAAGAAACGGCATCTTTGCGCAAAAAATTTTCTATTAAAAATAGGAACTATCTCATTTTTTATCCGAACCATTTTCTTTAACTTTCAATTTATTTGCCCAAAAATCTCGTCTAACATTATCGGGCTATACGAAGTTAGCTGAAGGCTGATTTGGGCAAAACCGTATAGCCCGCGTTATGTGAAGTGCTTCCTCTTGGTTAGAATAGATACCCAACCATTAACTGAATTACAGCGTGTTTAATTTCCACTTCTCCTTCATCATCAACTGTCTTTAATCCCAGCGAATATCTGGCGTCAATGACGATTTCATGGGGACTAAAAAGGGGACGGTTCTCTTTTTCAAAAGATAGCAGAAATTAGAACCGTCCCCTTTTTAGTCCCCATTTAAAAGGTTATCAAAACCAAGAAAGAAATTCATCCATCAGATGCTTTTTGGAATACAGGCTTCAAGGGACATTAAACTATCAGAAGTAGCAAGAAGCCTCAATGAAGATATAAAACTAATAAAAACAGAAACAAGGTTATCAAGAAAAAAGAGAACCGTCCCCATTTAGTCG
>JAUXAU010000123.1 GCA_030619765.1 Thermoplasmatota archaeon | reverse complement strand
AGATCCAATGACAATAACAATAGAAGCAGGCGGAATACCTGGATTCGAACTACTGACACTTATTGCAGCGATTGGAGTAGCATTTATACTCCTAAGACGTAGACGAAACTAAAAAGAGAGGAAACCCTCTCTACCTTTTTTTCTTTTTTTTAATTTTTTATAAAAACTTTTAACTATACCCTCTATATTTCTCCTGAGAGTGATTCATCCTGAAGATAAACGTTATAATGCCTACCTTAAATGAAGAAGTAGGCATAGGTAAAACCATAGATTCAATTAACAAAGATTTTTTTAAAAAAAATAACTGGGAAATAGAAATCGTAATAGTAGATGGTGATTCAAAAGATAAAACCCAGGAGAAAGCTAAGAAGAAAGGAGCAAAAATAATAATAGAAAAAAGAAAAGGCTATGGCAGAGCATATAAAACTGGTATGTCACAGGTTACAGGTGATATTATTGTTACCGGTGATGGAGATGCAACATATCCATTTGATAAAATACATGAATACATACAGATGTTACTTGATGAAAAGCTAGATTTTATAACAACAGATAGATTCGCAGAATTAAAACAGGGATCCATGTCTGTAAAACATGCATTTGGTAACATAATGCTTGCCACAGCACTCCGTATTCTTTTCTTAATAAATATTGGTGATTCCCAATCAGGTATGTGGATATTCAAAAAAGAGACTTTAGATAAAATACAACCTTTAGAAGATTTTAATGATGGAATGCCTTTTTCTGAAGAAATAAAAATTGAAATGTTCACTTCAAAACATATTAAAAGTAAAGAGATACCATCCACATTGTATGCGCGTGAAGGAGCTGTAAAACTGGAAAGCTTTAAAGATGGATGGAAAAACTTCAAATTCTTATTTAAAAAAAGAATTACCCAATAGTACACTTTGACATTTTTACCAATAAAAAACTATTCAACCATATAATGCATTCCTAAATAGATAATATGGATCCGTTAATGACATTCTGGGTATTCTTAATTGGGATAATAATAGGGGTAATTTTTGGAATAACTCTTGTTTATAAAGTTGCGATATCTCCTTTACATAAAAAGGTTGAAAAATTTACTAGCGAAAAAGAATCTTTATCAACAGCTTGGGACAAGATAACAGGGCAATATGCATCATCTACAGAAAAATACCCGTATTCAAAAGAAAACTTTCGATTCATAGGCAATCCCATAGATGGGGTACAATTTGAAGACGATCAAATACTATTTGTAGAGTTCAAAACAGACAAATCAAAACTAAATGCCAAACAAAACAAAATCAAAAAACTTGTAAAGGAAGGAAAAGTAAAGTGGTTTGAATTCAAGACGAAATAATCTTTTGAATCTCCTCATTTAAAATTTTACTGATTACCTTACCATCAGCTTTTCCCCGCAGTTCTTTCATAACACTACCCATTAAAGGTCCAAGAGCGCAGTCCTTTGGAAACCACCGGTATTAGAACCGTCTATGACTATCTTTCTCATAAAATGAATCTCATCGACAGGTTTTGCACCAAGGAGAATAGCCATTGTTAAACAAATATCAATTGCCCCTTCATTGGCAGAATGTGGAGGTTCTTCATCTGCCTCAACAAGACAAGTGGACTCATTAGATGCAGTATAAAGAAAACGCCTTTTTTTCCTAGCTTCTTCAAGTGCAGCTCTATCAACGTCTCCCATTTCGCTTTGTGTAGGCCTTAGAACTCTTTCAAAGGAATAATCAGCGTCTTCGGTTAATTTAGACTGACAATTGCAGAACAACTTATTGGTATCAAGCTGCTGATGTATTTCAAGTCCTGCTTTAAAGCCGATTTTTTTATAATCCATAACTAATCGTACAAGATAGAGAATAAAATATTTCTTTTAATATTGTTGCTCAAAAAGAGTAGATTTTATCCTACTACAGAAACTTCACGGACAATTTTCTTTCCTTTAAATCTACTAAGACTCAGTCGTTTTAAAATACGAGGTGTTCTTCCATCAGCTATGTATGCTGTTAAAATCTTTGTTACCATTGGTGAAAGCATAAAACCATGTCCACTGAAGCCATTACATTGAATAAATCCTTTTATCCCTTCAACCTCACCGATGATAGGTAGCGCATCAGGTGTCACATCATAGTACCCTGTCCATTGTCTGATGACATTCACATGTTTCAAAGGGGGAGCATACCGTGCCAACGTCTTTGCCATATGATGAAGAAAATCAAAAGTCGGTGCAGTTAAATATCCTGGCTTCTCGTTGGGTATCGGAATACCACCAAGAATCTGACCCTCCTCCTGTTGACTAAAGTAAATACCATCCTTAAACGAAATAACCATAGCATCGAACAAAGGTTTTACCCGTTCTGTCACCAGTATCTCCTTCCGAAAAGGCTTGTTCGGTAGCTTAACACCAACCATCTCAGCGATTTGTTTTGACCAGGCACCCGCAGCATTAACTACGAAATCTGTCGATATTTTACCTCTATCGGTCAGAACACTATCAATTCTCTTTTTCTTCTTTTTTATGCCCACAACCTTTGTAAATTTATACAATTGAGCCCCATATCTTATGGCAGCTTGAGCATATGCATGAGTAGTTTTAAAGGGATCTACATGTCCATCTGTGGGACAAAAAGTAGCCCCAACTGCGTGCATTCCCTTAACATCTAAGATGGGAACAATATCTACAATTTCATCAGGTGTCAAAATCGATACATCTAAACCAAGAGCCTTCTGCATATCTACATTTCTTTTAGCCTGTTTCATATCGCTTTTATCATGAACAACGATAAGATACCCACCTTGCCGTAAACCAATATCTTGTCCCAACTCCTTTTCTAATCGTTCGAATATCTGTATACTCTTGATCGCGAGTTCTGAGTTTTCTCGAGTAGACCATTGCTGTCGTATTCCAGCACCACACCGTCCTGTTGCTCCTGAACAAAGATGCCCTTTCTCACATAAAACTATCTTCATACCTCGTTTCGCAAGCTGATATGCGAGAGAACAACCGTTAACCCCTCCACCGATAATGACTACATCTGCTTTATGATCTACTATCTCATTCATTTTTATCACTGGCTAATGTACCTATGGAAACAGGGATAAATGGTGGCCGTGCGGGAGGGAGCGTTATTTCTGCAGTTGACTTTCCTGTTTTCTGGCAAAGTAGACGTCGAGCAAGCAAGAGACAACCCCGCCCCTGGCATGACCCCATCCCAAGACGAAGTTTACACTTTAATTCCTCTAATGTCTTATACCCTTCGTCAATAGCCTGCTCAATTTCTTCTTTTGTCAGATCTTCACAGCGACAAATAAAAATTTTATCACTCATATTCTATACCCTAATATTTCTTACCTTCATGGCTAAATCCTTCGAAACTTCAATAGTAATCACTATTGTTTTCTCCTTCTGATTTACCTTTACTACTTTAGCATCACCCTTTGAGTTTCCCTCTCGGTCCAACGCTGTTACGATATCTCCAACCTTGGGAATTGGGAGAAACTCATAGGGAAGCGTGATCAAAGCCTTCTCCTCTTTTACCTTTACAACAAATATCGCTAAACCAGGACAAATACCCACGCATTGTCTACAACTAGTGCATTTATTGAAATCAACTTTAGGAAGATCGTTAATACCCTCCATAGAAATGACATTCACTGGACATACTGCTACGCAAGGGTTACACGGAATTTCTTGCACACATTCTATGATAGCAACGCCTTTTTTCAGTTGATCATCTGTTGGTAGTCTCAAATTCCTAATTGATAGGACACCAGTTTTCTCATAATTTTTAATATGTAAGACCTCCATTTCGACGACAACAAGCTATTTTTTCTTTTCCTATCCGAGGAATCTCACCAAAAGGACCAGATCGAAATACCTTCAAGGCACTTCTACATTTCCGCTTAACTTCACGAGCATTTTTGTCATATCCTAATGAGGTTGCGGCTGAAACACCAGCTAACTGTCCTTCTATCATAGCAGTGGATGCCTCTTCAATTCCTGATGAATCACCAGCAATATATATCCCCCTAACATTCGTTTGCATTGACGAGTCGTGGACTGCCACATGACCCCCTGCTTCAAGGATGAATTCTGTCCTCACACCTATCTGCTCTATTAAACGTATGGATGGAGTAAGACCAACAGCGAGACAAATGGTATCACATGAAATATTCTCTTCTGTCCCAGGAATTGGCTGACAATAATCATCTACTTCTACCACTACGGCCCCTTCCACCTTACCCTTTCCATATGCTTCCTTTATCGAGTGAGAAGTATAGATTGGAACACCACATCTGCGAAGTTTTGCTGCGTGAACATGATATCCACCAATTCTGGGCATAACTTCCACTACTCTATCAACCGTTACACCTGCCTGCAAAAGTTGATACGACACTATCAACCCGACATTTCCTGCTCCAACCATCAACACACGGTTTCCTGGTTTAACACCGTAGACATTCATAAGTGTCTGTACACCACCAGCACCATACACCCCTGGTAGATCATTACCTGGGAAAGCAAGCATGTTTTCCAATGCACCACAGGCAACAATGATTTTATTACCATTGATTTCAAAGAGATGATCCCCATCTACAAGTTTTTGAACTGCAATCAATTTATGGCGTTTCTTACCATTATAACAACCTATCACCGTTGTCGCCAACATCAATTGAATATTTTCCTTATTTTCAGCAACCTTTTCCATGAGTTCAACTGCGATTTCTATACCTCTCATACCAGCCTTTTCCTCTCGTGAGCCAAAAAACCTATGCGTTTGTTTAACCAGCTGTCCACCTACCATATGATTTTCATCAATTAACAGAACTGATGCACCCTGCTGGGCAGCAGCAAGAGCAGCCATCAACCCGGCTGGCCCGCTCCCCACTATCACAATCTCAACATCAATCCTTTTTTTATCCTTATCAATAAATTGTTTATTTGAGAGTTCACCACCTTTATCTTGTTCCATCACCTTGATGTCCTTTTTCACCGGCATTATGCATGTTCTTACGTTAGGAATATCATCTACTGTCATGAAGCAAGAGGAACATTTCCCAATCCCACAAAAAAACCCTCTTGGTCTGTCATATCTTAGACTATGAGAAAGCACCTTTACATCATTCGCATGCAATGCAGAGGCAATAGTATCTCCTTCTTCTCCATATATCTTCCTCTTATTAAAATAAAATGGAATTTTCCTCTTCTTTTTAAAATCAATAATAGGGTGATTCCTTATTCGCAATGCACGCCTCCTAAACCTGAAATACGGAAACCCTTTAAAAATTATTATCAAACGAAAAACATCATTTTATAGTTGCGGCTGGGAATACTGCGTGGTCTGAAGCATAGCGGAAGACCCGCAGATGAAAAGTCGCTCTTTTATGCCCGGTCAACCGTTCTTTTTTTTGTCGCGCAGGCACACCATTGAGATGTGCCCTTGAAGATGC
>JAUXAU010000117.1 GCA_030619765.1 Thermoplasmatota archaeon | reverse complement strand
TGCTATGGGGATAGAAACAACGGTTAAGACCGTTGAAGACATCTATTCAGAGTACTCTGGCCGTGACGATCCTGAAGATATAAAATTATTCATCAAAGACGCTATTGAGGATTGGGGTATTGATTATGTTTTACTTTTTGGCGGTAGAAAAGGTCAATCACTCGATTGGGATTTACCAGAGCGAGTAACAAACAACGATGATGGTTGGGAAGGCGGATATTCCAGCGATCTTTACTATTCAGACATTTATAAAATGGAAGGAGACGGTACTGTTTTTGACGATTGGGATTCCAATGGAAATGACGTTATTGCAGAATGGAGAGGGTTCAATAAAGACGTGATGGACTTCTATCCTGATGTCCACATTGGTAGAATTCCCTTAAGGTATTCGTCTGAAGTAGACAGAGTAATTAATAAGATCATTACTTACGAGACTACAGCCGACGACTCGTGGTTCAAGAAAGCTGTATTTATTGCTGGAGATACATTCCCAGCGCCTGATTCATACTATGAGGGAGAAATGGAGAATCAAGTTGCAATAGATTGGTTAGAAGGTATTGGTTTTTCTATTGAAAAACTATGGACATCTCTGGGAACTTTTAACGGTGAATCAGATGTCATGAGTGCTTACAATGATGGTGCTGGTATTCTTTACTTCGCAGGCCATGGTAACCCTGCATCATGGTCAACTCATCCTCCACATGATAAAAAAACATGGATTACAGGTTTTACAATTTTTAAAGCACCACGGCAGTTAAGAAATAGCGATGAAACTCCTTTCGTCCTTGTGGGAGGATGCCACAACGCCCAGTTCAATGTAACCATGTCAAACATTATGGTAGGCATTAAAGAATATGGATTTATGAGCTACTTTGGTCTCGGTCCCGGCGCTTCAAACCGATTTTATTATCATGAGTGGGTACCTCATGATTGGTGTACAGTCCAGGTATTGAAAAAAGGCGGTGGAGCTATTGCTGCTGTTGGAAATGCTGGGCTTGGATATGGATATGTCGGCGCAGCGACTACTGAAGGACTTGGCGGTTGGCTTGACCCACGACATTTCGATGCCTACGCCAATCAAAGTAAGGAACATGTAGGAGAAATGCATAGTCAGGCGAAAACAGATTATATCAACATAATCGGCGGGGTTAATAACGACCAAATAGACAGGAAAACCATTGATTGTTCGATACTTATTGGAGATCCAAGCTTAAAACTAGGCGGGTATTAATAATACCCTTTTTCCTCTTTTTTCTCTATTTTTTAATTATAGCATCATAGTTTGTATTTCCTTATCTAAACTTATGATTGATTTGTTTTTTCCATATAATTTTACTTTTACGGTAAAGAGTACAATTTTTTATTTCTATAGTTAAATTTAAATATTTACAAATCAACATGTACCTGGAAGCACAATTATGAAAAAAATACTGCCAATAACAATAGTAGGAACTTTGATCTTAGCAGGATTTGGAGCTATCGCTGCACCTGAAGATAATTATGAAACAAGAGAAAATCTAGAATCGATCTCATTTTCAAAACTTGCCTTAAAAGAAAATGAAGAAAATAAATATACAACCATCGAATTAAAAGAATCTACATCACACCTAATGAAAACCGGCGAACCAATGTTGCCTATCATCAATAAAAAGTATACATTTCCATTAGGAACAAGAATTAAAGATGTATACGTTACTTTTTCTGGAATAACAGAACAAGTTTTGATAAAAAAAATAATGCCTGCACCTGCACCTGTTCCGTTACTAACAAATGAAGATGTAGAAGTAGGAAAAGTTGAGGAAAAAAAAGCTGTCTATACAAGCGACAAATTATATCCAGCAAAACAGTATAGATACAGCGTCCATGCTGGTTTAGATGGAAAAGAACATGTAATAGTTCTAAATCTTCGATGTTTTCCTATTCAATACATGCCAGGAAAAAATATTATTTACTCTGCAAACACAATGAATATCGAAGTTACATACGAACTCCCCCAAGATTCTGTAGCTTTCCCGGATGAATATGACATGGTTATTATTGCGCCGCAAAAGTTTTCTTCAAAACTTCAGCGATTAGTAGAGCATAAGAACAGCCATGGAATGAGTACAATTCTTAAAACAACCGAAGAAATCTATGCAGAATATGATGGTCGTGATCAGCCTGAACAGATAAAATACTTCATTAAATATGCCATGGAAAAAATGGGAATTACTTATGTGCTTCTCGTTGGCGGTATGAAATCATCGTTTTTTGGAACATCAAGGGATGATAAAAACCAAGGTTCAAAAAGCTGGTACGTTCCGGTAAGATACACCAATCTCTATGATGTGGGGAGTATCTATGATCCTGGATATATAAGTGATCTCTATTATGCAGATATCTACAAAGTGGTAGATAATGAAACTGTTTTTGATGATTGGGATTCCAATAGTAATAATATCTTTGCAGAATGGAAAGGATTCAATAAAGATGTGATAGATCACTACCCAGATGTATACATTGGAAGACTTGCATGTAGAAACAATTTTGAAGTTAAAATCATGATTGATAAAATAATCAAGTATGAAAGTACTCGCGCCGATCCATCTTGGTTCAAAAAGATGATTGTTATAGGCGGAGATTCTCATAATGATGTAGGAACTGATTACATCGAAGGTGAATTAGTAGGTGATAAAGCCTTATCATATATGCCTGATTTTGAAGCAGTAAAGCTATATGCATCAAACAGCGATGAAGGGCTTACGCCAACACCAAAAAACATCACCAATGAAATATCAAAAGGAGCTGGCTTTATCCTATTTGATGGACATGGAAACCCAGGATCTTGGAACACACATTGGGTTGGGGAACATTCATGGGATAATACCCCTGGAGGTATTGCAATTTATAACTTCCCTAAACTTTCAAATAGAGAAAAACTTCCAATAATTTTAATTGGCGGGTGTCATAACAGCCAGTTCAACGTAACACTATTTGCTACATTATTAAACAGACCATATATGTGGACATATGGAATGCCAGTCCCAGAGTGTTTCAGCTGGTGGCTAACACGTAAAATCGGCGGTGGTTCTATAGCAACAATGGGATCTACAGGATTGGGATATGGATACGTAGGGAATTACAGTGATATAGATGGTGACGGCATAGATGAACCAGATGTTCTTGAAGGTCTTGGCGGATTCATAGAAGTAATGTTTTTTAAAGTATACGGTGAAGGTATACATATTCTTGGAGAGGTTTGGGGTACTACAATAACCAATTATCTTAATATATTTCCACCAATGGATGACAAGATCCAGATGAAAAGCATTCAAGAATGGCCATTACTTGGTGATCCAAGTCTTATGATTGGTGGATACACAGAATAACTTTCAATCTCTTTTTATAGATTTAAACTTCCTGCAGCAGAAATGCTCCTAAACATTTGAGTTTTTCTTCGTAAGAATCAGGGTATAAAAATCGTTCTGTAGCAGAAATACTGCTAAGTATTGAATTCCCATCTTGCGGTGTAAAGCAGAAACCAATTGCCTCGTTTCCATTTAATACATGTATTGTTGGGATAACTGCAACAGTTTGATCAAGTATTCTGCCATAGTGTCCATGCTCTCTCCCATATGAAAAGACTAAATTAGCTGACTTTTTGTATGTTACAGCTACTCGAGGATTATCTGTGAAGCTTTGTATAGCCTCATCTTTTGTTATCTTTTTATCAAGTTTTAGGTCGTACCATATACAATGCATATATTGTGTGTTTAGTTTTAACGCACTTGAAAAAACATTGAGTTCAATACCTAATGTTTTGTATAGGTGATATACATCTACTGCGTGGTGTGTTCCCATTTTTTCGTCTTTGTGTGTACCTACTTCGGGGGAGGGTATAAAGCTTTTAACCTGACTAATGTCGTTCGCCCTTCTGAGGCAAAGGAATCTACCCTCCTTAAGATGATTCTTTTTGTTTTCTATTGCTAGTGTATTTATTATTACAGCTATATTATGTGTATTACAGCTTACTATATGGATAAATTGGTCCTTTGGCGTAATGGCTTCATCATTGACACCAACAGCAAACATCTTTCCAAAACCAAATTCGGATCCCTGAGCCAAGAATCCTTTCACCCTGTTTTTGTATTTTTTATAGTGTTTTTCTTTGTTCATAAGCCCAGTGCCTTTTGGTGTGCAGTCGATGACAACAGAAGCTTGTTTTATCGCCTCTTCTGCGTTGTACACTGGATCTACGCCTAGTTCTTGAAAATCGTTTACTTTATCTTTAGTTACACAAAGGTTGCCCCCTCTGTTGATCAAAGCCTTCATTTTTGGTCTATCCTCTAACCTAGGACTGTGCTTGTAAAATGTTACCTCATCTATGCCTAGGTCGTCTTTTGCGTCACAGAGCAATCCAATCAGGGGTTCCCCTATTGTACCTGTACCTACAACATGAACAATATTTCCATTTCCCATAATTTAACTCCCCAGCAGATTAATGTGTAATCTACATGTTACATTTAATTGTTACTATTATTTCTCCTTTTTATAAAATATTGCGCCTCTAAAATTTCGATAGGCTTATCTCTTTATATTCTATGATGTATAACAACATAGACATTTTTACTACATTTAGTAGAAATTACAATTCCAATGCCTACGTTATAATTGGTAAGATTTCTACCGCTGTTAATGCTGTTTCTTCTTTTCTTGGCTTTCTCGTATCCCGTTAGTTCTGCCTTATTCTCATAACTGTTATTAATTGTTATATGATGTATAATTATCTTATGAGCAAGCGGATAAAAAATAGCCTTAAAGACATCCTAAATGAAATAATATATACTACTGTCCAGTTTTAATTTTGATAGTTTGCAATAATGATTTTATCCTAGGCTAATTCTTTATGTTGGAGAAACTGCTTAGTTATCTATATATTATTATAGTCAAAATATCGCTTTGGTTTGTTAACTATATTTGTACTATTTAGTATTGTGTAAAAAAACTCTGTTGAAATTATTTAATAGAACAGTACAAATAAGACCTCTAACGCATTTTCTTTTTTTTGATTCCATATCTTTGTTGTGGTAATGAAATCAGCCCACCTGCAATGATTGGTTTTGTTACAAATGTTGCAATATTTATTTCATGCCAAACATTTAAATTTGTTTATCTGATACTAAGTGGCGTACGGGAGGACATTATGATAGAAAATAAAATGTTAAGGAAAGGATTGGTTATTGGAATAATAGTATTGTTGGTTGGGGTGAATGTCTTTCCAAGTATCAGTGGAACTATTGGAAATTTATATGAACTAAATTCAAGACAGTCAATTGGATTTGGTCTTAATAGAGGCATCTTGTATGTCGGTGGAGATGGACCAGGGAACTATACTAAAATACAGTATGCGATAGATGATGCAAATCCAGGGGATACTGTTTTTGTTTACAATGGAACATACTTTGAAAATATAAAAATTAGCAAAGACAATATAAATCTCATTGGTGAAAATAAAAATAATACAATAATTAATGGAAATTATATAGATAATACAATTGAAATAAGTGCTTCTATTATCAGTATCAGCAGTTTGCAAATAATTAAAGGCTCTCTGACACTCGGTGGTGGAGGTATCCAATTATATAATGCCAAAGAAATGATCTCAAACATTAGTATTATAAATTGTGTTATCAATGAAAATAATAAAGCAATCGATTTAGTATCAAATTGCTCTAATATAATCATCTGTAATTGTGAAATTTATAACAACAGAAAAGCAAGTATTGTAAGTTGGTGTTTCTTTAGTAATATCTTAATAGATAATTGCAAAATATATAACAATGGTGATAACTCACACAATGGTGGTATAACTCTTGAAGGGTATTCAAATGAAAATTTAAGCTCTAATATAATAATTTCTAATTGTACTATATATGAAAACTATCAGAGTGGTATACGTCTTGAAGAAGTAGAAAATGTTATAATTCAAAATAATAAGATATTTAATACTTTAGATTTGGAAGATTTCCATTTTGGTATTTATAGTTGCGGCTGGGAATACTGCGTGGTCTGAAGCATAGCGGAAGACCCGCAGATGAAAAGTCGCTCTTTTATGCCCGGTCAACCGTTCTTTTTTTTGTCGCGCAGGCACACCATTGAGATGTGCCCTTGAAGATGCA
>JAUXAU010000055.1 GCA_030619765.1 Thermoplasmatota archaeon | reverse complement strand
ATTGATTCCAAAAAAATTCACAGTGTTTGCATACACTGTTAAACTAACTTATATTGGTTTGATTGTTTTAGCTGGTTTTCAACCAGAGCTCAGCCTCTGGAAATCTGATGAATACTTGATTCACATTATAGTGATATTTTTAGTATTTGTAATATTTGCTACATTATACAAATTCTGGCGTACCTCTGAATTTGATAGACCACGGTTTAACAGGTTATTTGGCATACACGAGATAACCGCTTACTCTTTAGCCCCTATAATACTGCTGCCAATAATCGGGCTAAATATAACACTGATTCTTATCTTGCTTCCTCTTTTCTGGCTTTTAATAGTTAATTTTATTCTCTATGGTAAACCAATGCAACCACAAGTATGATTAAATCACATTATAACTAACACAAAAAGATAGGGTTGCACATAAATAAAAACAAAGAATATACTATCTTTATTAACTAAAAAATATAATTTCTATAGTAGGGAGTCATATTTAGATAAAGTTTTTTGCATTTTTTACCGCCCATTGCCCCCTTTTTACAACATCTCCTATTAGTATAATGTATTAAACTATCACTTTTCAACGTGAATATAAAGATCACAAGGAGGGATAGGGAGATAGTAATATATCTATGAAATAAGTACAATAAGATGTTATGACAGATGTTGTAATTAACATTCGTTAAGTTTATATGATATTAATATAATACTATATTGTTTATATAAAAGGAGGCTTTATATGCAAAATAATCTGATTAAAAAATGGGCAACCCTTGGCATTACAGCCTTAATGATTGGCCTTATATTTGGTACGGCTGGAAACGCAGTAATAATTAGAAATAAACAGACATTTGATATGCCTATTAATAATGGTATGTTCTCAAACTTAAATGCTAACTATACGAACATAACAGTTTACGAAGCATGGGATTTGGTAAATAGTACCAGTAACGGCATTCAAATACCAATCGATGTGAGGACCAATGGAGAATGGAAAACTGAGCACATAGATGCCCCACCTCCAGAACACGCAAGGCATTATTGCCTTGATCTGTTGCAGAATGAAACCGGGTTACAAGAATTTATGTCATTATATGGTGGAATGGAGGTTATTATCTACTGTAAATCTGGTTATCGGAGTTTTGTAGCAACTAATATCCTTGTCGACAATAATTTTACTGGAACAATTTACAACATGCTTGGTGGTATACTTGCATGGAAGGCAGCAGGATTTCCCACTAAAAGTAATCAACCGCCGAATGAACCAACGATAATAGGCCCTACAGAGGGCGAGCCAGGTGTAGAGTATGAATATACATTCAATGCAACAGATCCAGATACAGAAGATGTGTATTACTTTATTGACTGGGGTGATGATAATTACAGTGGATGGATTGGTCCATATCCTTCAGGCGAGGATATAATAGTGAATCATACCTGGGATGAAATGGGAACATATAATCTTAGTGCAAAAGCAAAGGATGTTTATGATGACGAGGGTAATTGGTCAGATCCATTGATTGTCCATATTGTTGCACCTCAGCTAAATATCGGAAGAATTATAGGGGGGTTACTTGGTGTGACTGCTGAGATTAATAACCCTGGAACAGGTAATGCCACCAACGTTGTCGCTAGCATTGTTCTAGAAGGAGGCATAATACTTATAGGACGAGAAATATCAGAGAACATCGGAACTATTGAAGTAGGTGGTACAGGAGCAATATTCAACATACCAGTGCTTGGATTTGGCCCTGTCGGCATAACTGTAACTGCCAGTGCTGACGGTGTTGAAGAGGTTTCAAAATCAGCAGAAGGATTTGTATTCATAATCTTTTTTATAATCAAATAAGGGGACAAATCTACCTCCTTTTTTTTCTTTTTTAAGTTCATAAGGTTATTAGTGATATACCTATGAACTTAGTACAGTAACTATTGTGACGAATGTTGCAATTAAAATTAGTTAAATTTAAATATGCTTAAATATGTTCTTTTTATTATAAATATCGCGGGAGGCGATTAAAATGAATAAGAAAATAATAGGCATTTTTGTATGTATGCTGTTGATTACAACTGTTGTTTTTCCTTTAGCGAGCACTGAAAAAATAATAATTAATAAAACTGAAAATGAAAATTTAGATTTTGCTCCAGGACAAATTATTATAAAAATTAAAGAAGGAGTTACTCTAGATATCCAAGAAATTAATGGAATAATTACAACTGGAATTCAGTCAATTGATAGCTTAAATCAAAAGTATCAGGTTTGGGATATTAAACAAACAATTCTTAGTGTTATTCAACCTAAAAACCAAGGATTGTCAAAATCTATTGGATTGGATAGATTCTATACTTTTGAACTTGAAGAAAGCATAAATGTTCTTGATGCAGTTGAGACATATAAAAAAGACATTTTTGTTGAGTCAGCAGAGGTAAATGGTTTTGGTTTTTCAGCTGCTGGGCCACCGGTTTATCCAAATGATGCTAAATTTAGTTGGCAGTGGGGCTTACATAGTGATGGAACTAATCCTCCACCAAAACCAGGAGTAACAGATGCTGATATTGATGCTCCTGAGGGCTGGGACATTGAAAAAGGCAGTTATACAATCGTTGTAGCAATAATTGATAAAGGGATTGATTGGACTCATACTGATATCGCATATAATATTTGGAAAAACACTGGTGAAGATGCTTGGAGTGATCCTAATGATTATACTACAGGAAATGGAGTAGATGATGATGGTAATGGTTTTATTGATGATTGGAAAGGTTGGAATTTCATAGTTGATAATGGTAATTCACAGGATGAGAGTTCAAATGGTCATGGAACCCATTGTGCTGGAATTGCTGGTGCAGTAACTAATAACAATATTGGTATTGCTGGTGTAAACTGGTATTCTAAACTTATGGCTGTTCGAGCTATGTATAAAAATGGTAATATTCAATGGGCAGATGCAGCTCCTGCTCTTGTTTATGCAGCAGACAATGGTGCTGATGTTATTAGTATGAGTTTTGGTGGATATGGGACTAGCGCAACGTTGAAAGGTGGCATTGATTATGCATATAATTCAGGTTGTACTCTAGTTGCGGCTATGGGCAATGACGGCGGGCAAGTAGATCAAATTCCTGCGGAATATAGTAATACAATTGCTGTAGGTGCAACTGATGTAGATGATACAAGAGCTCGAAAAGGTGACTGGGCCAATGCAAATAAAGGTAGCAATTATGGAAACCATATTGATGTGATTGCTCCTGGAACTTGGATATATAGCACTGTAACGAACAATAAATGGGCTTATATGAATGGCACATCTATGGCTACTCCACATGTTGCTGGTTTAGCTGCCCTTTTACTTTCACAAAAACCAAGCCGTACTAACGTCAAGATCAGAGAGATTATTCGTAATACCGCTGATGATCAAGTGGGTTTACCAACTGAAGATATAAAGGGTTGGGATAAACATCATGGATATGGAAGAATAAATGTGTACAATGCTTTGTACAATGCACCTTATCAACCAGATAAACCATCAGGTCCTCCTTCTGGAAATACGGGGACTGCTTATACTTATTCGTCATCCGCAGTTGATCCAGATGCAGATCAGGTATATCTATGGTTTGACTGGGGAGATGGAAGCAACAGTGGATGGATTGGACCATATAATTCTGGACAAACAGGAAGCGCATCCCATACATGGAGTACACAGGGGACATATCCAATTAACGTCAAAGCCAAAGACACAGATGGAAAAGAGAGTGACTGGTCAGAACCATTATCAGTGACTATGCCAAAAAACAAAGCATTGATCAACACTTTGTTCCTAAGGTTTTTGGAACGTTTTCCACATGCGTTTCCAATACTTAGAAACCTACTAGAATTATAGAGTAATCCACTAAAAACCTCTCTCTTTTATTTTTAAATCATGGAAAAATAATTTCTTCTATAAGAGAAAATCCAAACAATAATTTCTTTGTTACGGCGAGGATAAAAAGGTATTCAAAATTGAGATAATTTGCAGGTTTGACTAAAAGCATTGGTTTTTTCTACAAAATTATATAAGAGCATTAATTTAGTAAAAAGCCTCTAAAATGAGCATAGCCTGAAAGAATAACACCATCATGCGTGTACCAGTCCGTTCGTATTTTTCAAATGCACTCCAAATCTTCTTTTCGTCGTTTTGTAAAACTACTCTGTAGGTAAGTATCCATGTAACAAGAAGGGAGAGGCCGAAAATAGTTGCTCCTATTAGATAAATATGGCCAAATACTTTTTCAGCACCCATCCAACCAAAATAGGGAATAGGAAAAATCGGAATAAATACTAGATAAAAAACCAAAGCAACATACATAGCTTTTTTTCTACCTAGCAAAATTGGTAAGGTCTTATAACCAGCTTTTAAATCTCCATCAAAATCACCAGCATTTACCATTATTTCTCTGCCAATTTCTTGGATAAAAAGAGCGAGGGCAAGTGGAAATATGAGGAAAAGATGCTCAGGTTCAGGTGCAACCGCTATTGCACCCCAGTATGGAATGGCTCCTACACCATATGCAACGAGAATGTGACCAAATATTCCATGATATTTACCATAGTGATTATAACACACTCCTACAACCACAATTGAAAGTGTTAAAATTCCACATTTCCAATTCAACGGACCGTTATCATTAATATTAATAAGAAGAGCGATAAAAATAGAAAGAATCATGAGAATTAATCCAGTCACTTGTGCAGTTTTTGTCCTTATTCTTCCTGAAGGAAGTGGTTTATGCGGCCTATTTACTTTATCCGATTTTAAATCAGTTACATCATTGTGGATCATAAGGCCTGCTGAAAGAAAAGCAGCTCCAATAATAATCATGGAGATCTGAAATAACGAGAGTTTGATAATTCCTTCATTAATATATGAAGAGACATTAAGTGCTCCAATTAAAGCCCCTAGGCAACTTATCACGACGATTGGGGGGCGAATGATTCTAAGCCAAGCGAGTAGTTTATTCATGTCTGAATATCAGTGTATTGGTAGGTGATATTTATGATTATCCCAAAAGTTATACAATAAAACAGAAAAAGTTGGAAGGAAACTATTTATCTTATTTATACAATACAACTTTTAATTAATAAACGGCAATCGATAATGTAAAGGAAAAAGTATAAGTGATTAAAGTGAATGAAAGAGTAAAAGAATATCTACGGTTAGGTCGTCTTTTTAACGCCGAGATATTGGCACTAATCTTTGTCTTATCGTATATGCTAAGTGCAAAATTAAATGCCATGCAGATAGATATAAGAATCGTAATCGTGCTATTTATTGCCGGTGTTTTCGCTCATGTAGGGGGTGCGTATAGCAACGACAGATTAGATCTTGCTATTGACAAAAGAGCCAAATACTGTGCTCATAAACCTTTAGTATCTGGAAATATTTCAATAAAAACCGCTAAAATTATTGAAATTACAGCTACATTAATTTTTATTGCATCTATACTCTACGCGTCATACACATCAGAGTCTACTATTTCGGTAATCGCATCCCCAAGAATATTGTCAACGATAATATTTATCATGTGCGCAGCTTCTTTAGTTTATCTATACAACAGATTCAACAAGTCAAATATGTTCATAAATATAGTAGGGCAAATGTATGCTAGCTTTGCTGTTTTAATAGGTATGTCAATTGTATTGGATTTTGATTTTATTGTTGTTCTCTCTGCTGTTGTAATTGGTCTAAATGGTGTGTATTTAAATATAATTGAGGCCGATATCAAAGATCTTGAGGCAGATATTGTTAACGTTCCAAAAAGTTTGGGAGTAAGATTTGAAGGAGAAAAAGCTGTAAACACTTTAAAATTCTATATTTTAAATGAAGTTATAAAAATTATTATATTTATACTGATCCTAATCATACTATTATTAGAAAAAGCTGGTATGACTTATCTATTGATGGCTTGTATTCTTTTTATTATCAATTACTTAGTCAGACTCTTAATGTTTAAAAACTTATCATCAAATCGGGAGAAAATAAAACGCTACATAGCTGCTCAGGAGATCACGTCTATATTTCTCATAAGTACAATATATATGATTATTAATCCGTTTTTACCCATTGCAGTATTGGTTTTCGTAGTAATCTGGCTCTCAACATGGAATAAAGTGCTATGGGGTACTTATTTTAGACCTCAGGTATAGTCTGTTTTTAGTTAAAAATTAAAAAATTTACGATAAACTATTTATCTTAATATTAATATATATATGATTATCTTACAAAGAAACTGTGAAAATCATGTTGTGGACAAAGATAAGGGCATATTTCAGACTTGGAAGGATACATTCTGCCGTTTTAACAGGTTTGGCACCTGTCTGCACAGCAGCAGCTATTGGCAGATCCCTTTCTCTCCATCATTATCTCGAGCTGTTTCTCATAGGTTTTCTATTTCATATCTATCTTTTCACACTCAATGAAGTACGTGACATTGATATTGACAAGACTTCAAAAAATCTTGCAATGAAACCTCTTGTCGATGGTTCGATATCATTGAAAAATGCAAAAGGAATTGTATTTTCATCAGTTGCTCTCATATTTATTCTAACCCTTGTTTTTTTCTTTGGACAAGCATTGATTTTAATACCGATTAGTCTGGTAACTCTGGCTCTTGGGGGAGTATATGACTATATGGGAAAACGGTTTCCTCATGCTGATTATTTCATTGCCCTGATGTTTTTCTTCGCCGCATTGTATGGAGGTTTTTCTGTATCAACTACTCTTGGTCTCTTCGTGTATGTGATAGCTCTTCTTGCCATGGTTCAGATGTTAATCAATAATATTATAGCAGGGTTGAAAGACGTGGATCATGATTATGTTACAGGTGGATTGAGTACACCGATAAGGATGGGAGTTCGGGTTGAAGGAGAACGTTTTCTCGTTTCAACAAGTTTTATAGTTTATATTGTTCTTCTAAAAATGGTCCACATCTCATTGACTGTGCTCCCCTTTATCGCTCGCTTAATGTCATTTGAAAGCTGGCAGTTTTACATTGTTCTAGCACCAATTATTATCGCAGTGTTTTTCATGGTACGAGTCCTTACAATGAAAGTATTTAATCGAGAAAAAATAATGAGAGCTATAGGATTCCATGAAATATTTGCATTCATGGTAATACCATTTCTCCTCCTAGGGTATATCGGGTATGAGGGTGCTGTTATTCTTATCTTTCTACCTGTGATATGGTTGGGTGTATTTCTGGTTATTATGTATGGTAGATTGATGCCAGCAATATAACCTACCTTTTAAATAAAACACTTTGAATTACAATTAAAATAACGTCATCTTGTGTAGAACATGAATAACATAAAGAACAGAATGCTTGAGTATTTACGTCTCTTTAGATTTCAGACTTGTGGGGGCACAGCATCGGCCCCTTTAATCGGCGGACTTGTTATGGGCCAACGTGACATTTTTCTCTTATTCATATTACTTCTCATTGGTATTCTGTATCATATTTTTGGATTTGTGTTAAATGAATATATTGACGTTGAAGTTGATAAAAAATCCCTAGATCTTCTTAAAAAACCACTTGTCAGTGGTAGTATACCCAGGACGAACGCCCAATTTATCGTCGTCTTATCGTGTGTTTGTGCCTGTGCCCTCACAATCGTTTTCTTTCCCACTCCACTCCCGATATTATTTCTACTATTAGCTATCATGTTGGGCGGAATATATGACATATTTGGGAAAAAAATTCTTGGTTCAGATTTTATATTAGGTGGTGGGTTTTTTTTCATTTGTCTTTCTGGAGCAAGTACGTTTTCAAGTGATTTTACATCCATAACCTACGTTGTTTGTTTCTTATACTTTTTTCATATTGTTTTTAATAACGCTGTTGAGGGAGGACTAAAAGATGTTTATCACGACCATTTAGCAGGTGCAAAAACATCAGCGATAAGGATGGGAGTAAAAGTAAAAGAAGGAAGACCAGTAGTTACCAAGTTATTCATGACATTTGCATATGGTATTAGAATCATCTTTATCGCCCTTATTTTTTTGTTAATTTTTCAACAAGAGCCCAATCTATGGTTTAATAGATATATCCTCCAAATAAGTATAGTAGTTTTTTTAACATCCATCCTATTTGTTACGTTGTATAAATTCTTGCATATCCCTACATTTGACAGATCAAGGTTGAAGAAGCTATTTAGTATACATGAGATTACTTCTTATTTCATGCTTCTTATAGCCTTGTCACCCATGTTGGGACTTTGGATTACAGTATTTCTAATTTTACTTCCTTCTGTCTGGTATCTTGTGTTCAATAACATTCTTTATGGGACGCTATTACAACCGCTAGTATAAAATAAACAAAAATATTTCACTTTCCGAAAAGATACCGTCCGCCGGTATATATTTATACCCAAAGATAAATATTGCTGATAATGAGGAAATAATATGGATATTGCTGGATGGCTTTTAAAAGACATCGTGGTTTCTAGAACATTCCAAACACAGATCTTTTACATATTCATGCTTTTTTTCACAGTTTTTGCAATATTTTTGGCGAGAAGATATAGGTTGTTCAGGTTTTCCATGCTACTTTGGCTTAGTTCTGCTATCATCTGTCTTCTTTGGGAAGTGGTACTTTTCAGCTCTGGAATGAGATACTACAGCTTTCTTGCAGCAGCAGAGCTTCTATACCATGCCCTCACAGAAGCAGGTCCAGGATTGATAGTTATGGCGATTTTTGCAGATAAAGTTGGAATCATAGATCTGTCTGAATACAAAGAGGAGGTGAAAAAACGGGGCTCCTAGAATGGATAATGACTGAAGCGCATGTATATAGGCATGTCAACTATGTGTATTTCCTCATCGTACTCGGTATCACATTAACAGTCCTTGGAATAGCAATATATACGAAAAACAAGAGAGCAGTTAAAATGTTCTTATTTGCGATGGTCATCTGGGCATTTATAGAGGGTTTTGGTCTTTTAACGGGGATGCGAGTTTATTCTGATGATACACTTCTAGTTTTTATCTTCGTTGCACTTGTGGAAGATCCAGGATGGGTCTGCCTCGGGTATATGATGGCCGAGCAACTATTTAAAAGATTGAAAATAATCAATAAGCAGCCTACAACAGATTGATTCCTACAACATTGACTATTTTCTCAAACTTTTTTTCTTTGCAGCTTTAATAAAACCATCAAAAAGTGGAGAAGGTTTCATCGGTCTTGACTTGAACTCAGGATGTGCCTGCGTTGCAACAAAATAAGGATGACTTGTAAGTTCCATAAACTCCATCAACACACCGTCTGGTGATCTTCCTGAGAAAACAAGATCTTTCTCTTCAAGTATATCAACATATTCTGGATTAACCTCATAACGATGTCTATGCCGTTCATATATCTTGTTTTTTCCATATAATTTTTGTACAAGTGTTCCTTTTTTGAGAACAGCGGGATAGGCACCCAGCCTCATCGTTGCACCATATCGTGAATCCTGTATGATGTTCACCTGGTCTGGGATGAAATCGATCACCGGGTGTGTAGTTTTTTTATCCACCTCTCGAGAATTTGCATCCTTTAAGCTACAAGCATTCTGCGCATATTCAACAACAGCAAGCTGCATACCCAAACACAATCCAAGATAAGGAATGTTATGTTCTCGCGCATACCGAATGGCATCAATCTTTCCATATATACCTGAAAGACCAAAACCACCTGGCACAATAATCCCATCTAAATCATCAAGCGTAGATAGCTTCTCCGGTTTTTTCTCAAAAACTTTTGAATTAATCCATTGTACCTCTGGACTAAGATTATTATCCCACGCTGCATGTTTTACTGCTTCAATAACTGATATGTATGAATCAGAGAGCTGGGAAGAGCCGATATCGAAATATTTTCCAACGATACCAATATTAATTTTTTTATCGAACTTCTTTATTTTGGTAATAAAATTCTCCCATGTCTTCAAATCATTATGATTTTTTCTGAGATTTAACTTATTTAGTATTTTTTTACAAAGATGTTGCTCTTCAAAGAGTAAAGGAACGGCGTAGATATTGTCAATATCTGAATTTGAAATAACATCTTCCTCATGTATGTTACAAAACATAGCGATTTTTTCCCGTCGTACATCATCAAGCGGATCATCTGAGCGTGTAACAACAAAATCAGGTTGAATTCCTATTTCTCGCAGTAATTTCACTGAATGCTGTGTTGGTTTCGTCTTTGCTTCACCAAGGGCGCTGAGGACTGGCACATAGGTCACATGGAAATAAAGAACCTTATCTCCCTCCAGCTTCATTTGTCTTACCGCTTCAAGAAATAACACATTCTCATAGTCACCAACAGTCCCACCAATCTCAACCATGACAAAATCAAATTTTTCTTCCTGCGACGGCTTTCGTATTCTCCGCTTAATTTCATCTGTGACATGGGGTATTGGCTGAACTGTTTTTCCAAGATATTTTCCTTTTCTTTCTTTTTCAATAACTGCGCCATATACCTGCCCTGTTGTAATGTTATGGTACTTTGGTATGTTAATATCTAAAAACCTTTCATAATGACCAAGGTCCTGATCAATCTCTCCACCATCTTCTGTAACCCATACCTCTCCATGTTCTGTAGGCCGTAATGTCCCAGCATCGCAGTTCATGTAAGGATCTATCTTCATTGCAGTGACTTTGTAGCCATGTAATTGTAAAATTTTACCAATAGATGCTGTAGTTATTCCTTTCCCTAAACCAGAAACAACGCCTCCTGTAACAATAATATAACTAACCATCCCGATCAACAGGAAAATGAAATACGTTATGTGATTTAAATGATTTTGGTTTTCAAAAATCAACTATGTGCTAATTTAATGCACTAAAAAAAATCACTCCAGATCCAAACCATGTTATTGCAAGCAAAAAGTACCATACATTTTCAATGGTAAAAATTATTCCTAAAACTAGTACTATTAATGGCAAAATGAGAAGTAAGAACGCCTGCAGTAGGCCCTTAACCTGATCTGTTAGATTTATTTCCATATGCCTTCATTGCTTAATCCTTGAATCGGTTTCGTATAATACATGTATTATTTAAGCTTAACTTGGTTATTTCCTGGCTGTTATCTACTTTTTTGCTGCTCTTCTTGTTTCTTTGCTCTTATGGGGGCCCTTTTCGTTAATATGTCAACCTTCTCGTTTGATAATATTCTTTCTCTGACTAGCTCTTCCATCAATAGAATACAGAGTTGTTTATTGAGGAGAATTTTCTTAGAATTTTTCAAGACTAAATCTTTATCAAAACGTACATCTTTAGATTGATCAACTGCTTTATCAACATATTTCTTAACTTTTTTAAAGCTATTTTCTACTGCATCATGAATGTGTTTGTTTATGATTTCATTTGATTGATCTATAATTGATTGAATCTTGATCTTGTTTTCCTTGGCGATCTCTTTTAGTACGCGATCTTTAAATTTATCCAAGTCTTTCAACTTATTAAAAAGCACTTTATATTCTTTTTTTGAATCGATAATCATTTGCAGTTGTCGTTCTAGATGTTCTGCTAATTCCAGTTGTTGTTTCAGTTTGTAATCTAATTCCCGGATCTTATTTTGCAGATATCCTTCTTTCATTTTATCACTCTCTTTGGCTCTATTCATTCATATGAAAAATCATATTAGAACCCAAAGGCAAGCCTAATTTTAGCCATATATGATTTTTCCGTTTATACTTATAGGATTATGCTGATTTTAACAAATTTTATATTTTTAAAAAATGATGATTTTTTGTGCAATCTCTTTTATCGCTCATTTTCATATGGTTTTTTGTATGGAACGTAAATTGCAGTTGGTCCACGGCAGCCTTGTGCTTACAATACCAAAACAGGTTTGTGACCTTTATAATTTTCGGAATGGCGATATAATGAACATCGAGCCTATTGGGGTTGGTGAGCTACGATTACGTAATGTAACTCGATAATATTCAAGGTTGAAAGACATAACGCTGAGTTGTTTGATATCTACTACCACATTGACCATAGGGACCTTCGGAAGAGTTACTTTAGCTCCATACCAAAATTCAATGTATACTAGTCTCCTATTTTATTCTACCGTAATCCAATGATATTCAGAGTGCTGACTGAACCAACAATAGGTACCAGATCCTTCGTAGAACACTGTCTTAAAACTATGACATATTGCCTGAAGGCTTACTACATAACGCTTGAACTGCTATGACAACTGCTCAAATGTCTAAAGCATCGGTGATTTTTCTCAATACTTGGTGCAATAACTAGTAGGTTTTAAGTGCTGAACTAACGAATCCATGGGTATCTAAGATTTTATAAGGAGAGAAACTGCATAGCAAAGGCCTTTTTTGGCGTTGCTATGCAATATCCTATAACAGAGTTTGGAGCAATATAGCAGGTTTTATCGTATTCAAACATAAAATACCAAAGATATTTTGAGCTTTCTACCAAAATACCTAAAAATACATCAGACAAACGAAATTTGAACTCGATTTTACTGGTAAAAAATCTATATATTTATGTATCTATCGATGAATATTTTTGATATTCCATGAGGTATCGAGGAATATATAAAAATTCAGTTTATCAACAGAAGTATACCAAAGATTAATACAAAGTTTCCATTCCCTTCAGTACCATACACATAAACAGAATAATTTAAAGTAAAACTCCTTATATCAACCTAGGGTAAAAAAGCACTTATAATAAGAATTATGTATGCAATAATCCCAACAAATTCTGTTTTTTCAATTTTCCACTTCCAGATAAAAATCAATGCTATTGCACATAATGCAATGAGTAGTTCAAAACCAGGTGTTCCTCTTAGTCTTTTTGATTCTTATTCAATGTAGATCCATCCTATTTTGAAGAGTATTGCTATTATTAGTATAATCGCCATGATTATTCCAATGATTACTATTAGCCAAGGAAATTCTTCAGGATGTCTCTCCGCATAGGGTGTTACCTCTCCGCTAGCGTGGTTGAAGATATAATCCCATTCTCCATCTCCATCATTATCTATCAGATGGCTTTCATCCTTCTGCCCTAATACTGTCTTATCTCCAGTCATATTGGAATAGAATAAATCATAGATGCCGTCACTATCACTATCAATAATATAACCTATATCGCTGCAGTATAGTGCATCAATCAAAACTGTTAGTTCCACAGTATCTGATGTTGCATTATTTTCATCTTCAGCATATACGCTTACAATAAATATTGCTGGAGAAGTCCATGTATGATTCTGCGTGGTTGAAGTACCATTTGGTAATAACTCGGTTGTTGATGTATTGCCGTCTCCCCAATCGAAGATGTATTTTATGGAGTCATTATCTAGATCAGTTGATGTTGCAATGTAGCTATATCCAGTATTCTTGTTACATGAGGTAGGACCTTCTATCAACGGATTTGATGGAGGGTTATTTGGCACACTTACAATTGCGATAGTTTCATTTGTATCCATACCACTATCATCATCTGTAACGGTTAAGCTAACTGCATATATTCCTGGACTGGAATATGTATGTGTAATTATTTCTCTAGCTCCATTGGTGCCATCTCCAAAATCCCAGAACCACGAAGTAATATTTCCATCTGAATCAGAACTTTGCGTTCCATCAAATTCTATTTCACCATCAACAAAGCCATAGTATGGTCCACCGGCATTGGCAGTTGGAATGCTATTCTGTAGGAGTGGCGGAGGTGGAAGTGGCAGATTACCGCCCCCATCGCCATTACCTCCATTGTCACCTCCGCCACTTGAAGTTGGTGCACCGCTCTTAGAATCCGATTTTTCTCCCTCATTTCCAGATCTGTCGACAGCTGAAATTTGATATGAATATGATTGATCATTTGTCAATCCTGTATCCTGATACGATGTTGTTGTTATATTTATTAAAAATCCACCATCCCGATAAATCTTGTAGTGATCAACGCCCACATTATCACCAGCTGGATTCCACGAAAGATCTAGTTTTCCATCCTTAGCATCAGTCACACTTAATCCTGTTACTTTTGATGGAGGTTCATTATCTCCTCCAAGTGTGAGTGGTGTGAGATGCCAGGCATTAACCCAACAGTATCCTTCATATCCACTTTGATTATAAGTTATATTTACACCAGTATCATTGTAAAGTTGCCATTCTCCCGCTGTACTATTCCAAAAATGAATACCTGCTAATTGATCTTCTGTTAATCCTGCATCATCAAGATCATTCTGTGTATAATAAATCTTGATTATAACTGGAGGATTTACCACACTCCAATTTTCAATTTCAATATCAATATACTTATTGAGTGAGTTATATGGCGGGTTTTCTGGATGAGGGTTCTGTGGGTACTGAGCAAAAGTAATGTTAGTTGGAGCGGTCACATTAATTGTAATATTTGTATCCATCCAGCTGATATTTTGAACTCCAGTTTCATTGATCTCAATAATATCTACTGGTGTTACAATAAATGTTGCAGCATCAAAATCAAATAATCCTTCTGGATCAGAAGCGTTAAAGGTAACTGTCTCAGTTCCATTCCAATTCGCATGTGGTGTTGTTATATTCACAATATGATTACTATCAATTGTAATGGTCAGATTCGTTTGACCTAAGGCAATCCAAGAAATCTCAGAATCACTATTATCGATGTCGTCTACATAATAATCTAAATCAAATGCGGTAAAATTATCGCCTTCAAGGATTATTTCATCTGGTATATCGGTCACAACAGGTGGATCATTTACATTTATAACATTCAAAGTGAAGTTATGAGAATCGCTACCATTATTACCATCATTAACAGATACATTGACCCAGTAACTACCAACATCCGCATTTTCTGGTGTCCCTGTGAGATTACCTGAACTTGAAATAATTGATAAGAATGTCGCATTCGTTTTTAAAATCCAGTTTAATGTATCACCTTCAACATCATTTGCTTCGTAATCAACAAAGTAGAGAACATCTTCAGTAGCAGTAGGTATATCTGTTGTTGTTATTACAGGTGGGTCATTTATACTTATTACTGTAAACGTAGCATTATCGGAATCATTAAGGTCATCAGTATCAGTGGCAGTAAATGTAATTGTCTCAGAACCAAACCAATCACTATTTGGAATGTTGATGCTAGCAACATGATTCACTATAGTGATTCCAAGTTCAACATTGCCTGAGTATGTCCATGTTATTTCATTATCGTCGTTGTCAAGATCATTGACATAATCATCTAAATCGATTGTAACGAAAGCATTTCCTTCATCAATTGTATAATCAGGAATGTCACTTACCACAGGTGGGGCAAATAAAGTTATATCGATGTCTGGAACGTCGCTTCCATTAACATCTACAGGGTCTGGACCTTGTATGATGGTGCTATTAATTGCAAATCCTGCAGGCTCCTCTTCATCATAAAAACTGTCATTGTTAATATCCATCCATGCTCCAAGATAGTATGTCCCATTTGGAGCACTGAATAAATAGCTATCCGGAGAGGGGATAATAGTATAATTAATTGGCTGGGTTCCATTCACAAATTCATCTACTAATACTACGAAGATTTGCTCGTCTCCTGTTCCATTGTAGAAAACAGATCCGGATATGTTATAAAGAACCGGAGGAGCCTCAGTTACTGTCACCATCTTTATTATACTATCTGTCGCTCCATCATCATCTGTTATAACTAATGTTACGTTGTATGTTCCATTATTTACATACCTATGTGATGGATTTTGAACCAAGGATGTATTTCCATCTTCGAAATCCCATAGCCATGAGACAATATTCCCATCAGAATCAGTTGAGTTATCAAAGAATTGTATAACATTTTTATTCGTTGGATCTGTTGGAGAATAAATGAAGTCCGCTGATGGTGCAACATTTAATATGGAGATTTGTTGAGATGTTACATTTGTTGCTCCATCGTCATCAGTTATTGTTAAATTAACAATGTAAGTTCCGTCATCAGTATATTGATGGTTTGGATTCTGAGCTGTAGAGGTATTTCCATCACCGAAATCCCAAGACCAAGAGGTAATATACCCATCTACATCCGTTGAGTTATCAGTGAATGCAATAATTTGTAAATCAGTTGGAAAGAGCGGATAGTAGGTAAAGTTCGCTATTGGTCCAACATTTGAAACAACAATCTGTTGCGAAGTTTCGTTTGTAACTCCATCATCATCAGTTACAGTTAGCGTAACTGTATATGTTCCGTTGTCTACATATTGGTGGGTAGGGTGTTGTGTTGTTGAAGTGGTTCCATCGCCAAAATTCCAAGACCACGAAACGATAGCCCCATCATTATCAGTAGAGGCATCAATAAAAAGAATAACATCCTGTGTAGATGGGGCAGAAGGAGAATAAGAAAAATCAGCTGTTGGTTTAATATAATTATAAGCATTCCATACGCTAATTCTTCCAGAACCATATGAATTATCTTTCCCAGTTGGTCCAAGGTCTACTGCTGTAATTTCAAGTAGATTTTGAAGAGCATTGGCAGTAAAAAGAGGACCTGCACTCAAAAGCAAAGCAGCAGCTCCAGCAGCATGCGGAGAAGATGCAGAAGTCCCATAGAAATTTCCACTTCCATATGCATAAGTTGAAACCCCATCTGGTGCTGTAACATCAGGTTTTATCCTTCCATCGTTAGTTGGTCCTCTTGAACTAAAACTTTCCAATGAGTCATCTTGCCAATATGTCGCACCAGCTGTCATTGAACCAAATGCATCAGCAGGACATGAGAGACTACTTTCTGGATGATTATACTCCGAAAAAGGGATTCCACTGTCACCATATAATTCAAAATCAACCGCTTGTGTAGCATCCCATCTCAAAATATCAAGATAATACCAATCACCATAAGGAGTAAAGCCCATAATCCAGTCATTTGGAGGTTGAGTTCCTGTTTGAGGATCCATCGACCAGTCAATCAAATTAAACCAACTGTCAAATAATACTAAATCATAGTCTTGATCTGAATATGGCCAATCATTCCACGTTAATTCAAAATAATAAAAAGTACCTCCTGGTAAATAACCCAAATTCAACTCTTCGTCATTTGGACCAAACTCATGCCAGTCATTACCATTATTATCTGTATATGTGCCTTCATAATGATGATTGGCTTCGTTTCCAGCAGAAACAATAAACAGAATATCATTGGATTGAGCATTATCTACTATACCGCAGACATCTCCAATTCCAGAATAACCGATTCCATCAAAATTATTTATGTAGGTGTAGCCGATAGAAAAACTGATAATATCAACGCCCACGGAAATTGCATGCGATACAGCATTATTTAATTCAGATATTGTCTCAAAATTGTAGAGATATAAATCAGCCTGTGGTGCTACATCTAGTACAATCTCAGCACAGGCACAACCATGATATATTCCACATTCAAGGTCACCATCAGATCGAAATGATATAGCTTCAACTATCTGCGAGGATGGTAACTCAGGATTTGTGTCATAGTCTTCAAAACCGACATCAATAATCGCTACCTTTACTCCATTACCATTAACTCCGGCATTATGTACTAAATTAGCCCCAATAACACCAACACCCTCGCTTGTAACATCCAGAAGATGAGGTCTAACAGGACTCCTAATATACTGAACGTATCCTTCCTCAGATAGGCTACGTATAAGATTAATCGGGATTAAAACTTGAACTAAGGATTTATAATGATTCTCAATCTCAACATCATCACTGAATTTCATCAAAGAATCTAAATATTCCTCATCTATTAGAATTACTTCTAATCTGACCTTATTATCAATAACAGCCAAATTCTTGCCTTCTAGATTATTTAAATTGTTTATACTTTGATAATCGTCCAATAAGGAGATGATATTTTTCTCTATTTTTCTATTTTCATATCTTTTTATTGAAGATTGAAAGATGAGATCCTTACACAATCTATCTTTTTTATCATCATCTGCAATAGTAAAATTGCTAAAATTCCCTAAAAAAAGTAATATGACAATAACAAATATTATTACTTTTTTCACATCTCTATATTTCATACCTTTGCCTCCTCACATTACAATTACATATCAGCTATTTCTTTAAAAGTCTGCTTTTCTTTTAATTGCTGTCAGGACAATATTAACCAATTCTCTGTATGACCTTCTATTATCCTGCTCTATGTCATAGATGCGCTTCCACGTCCACCCGTTTCTTTCATACTCTTTCTTCGCCTCAGGATAGACGTAAAAATACCAGAGGGGTGATAGTACAATCACTCCTATTCCTGCTAAGAGGTCGATGAGTAGTTCTGGCATCTTTACCAACCATATGAATCAACAAGTGAATAACTATCATCAAATAGGTATGCAGTATCATGGTCATTATTCCATATTGGACTGCCCCTGCCCCAATATAACTCTGTATCTGTATCAACCCCTGAACCAGTATAAACGGTTACCTCCCCTCCTGAGTCTAATGTGAAATTGTATGGGAAAGTATACGGATTCCAATATCCTGAATCATCATATAATTGGTAGCCAGTCATAATCACACTACTCTCTCTATTATTGATAATCACAACATATTCATCATTTAGATTGTATCTATCATCGCCTGCTGCATCATAATGAACATAAGAAATTAATAATCCTTCTTCATTTGGTTCTTCAGGTGGCTCTTCTTCAGGCATACAAGCCCATAATCCAACTCTATCAGTCATAGCTTGACTCTGTAACGTTATGTAATACGATTCTTTTGAGCACGCCCCTTCGGTGTATACCCGAGCATATCCATTGTTTAGTAATTCTTCATTGAAATCTATTCCATCAATAAGAAATACGTAGGCTAGCCATCTACCATAATAGCCTTTAAAGCCTGCTGTAGAGTCAAACTGAATATATACTGTTTCGCCTTCAAGCCATGATTCTGCAAAATCTTTCGCTTCTAATCCATAAAGGGCAAGGCATTCTAAATCTGTAATATCATCATACTCATTTTCGTTATTCCCGCTTGCTGTTGTCTCTGGTGTATCTACACCAAGCAGTCTTACTCTTTCTTCGCTTCCATTTGGAAAGATAGCATTAAAGGTATCCCCGTCTATCACAGAAGTAACATTTACAGAATAGTTAACTCCATATTCGGGATTCCATGCTTGTTTTTTTGGCTCCTCTCCATCTGCAGATTCAGTTACAATAATTTGTGTCGTTGCAGTTAGGGTTGAGGTCAAATTTTTCGCTGTCAATGTATACATTGTTGTCTCGGCTGGCATAATAATTCGAGTTCCTGTAAGGCTAACATTACCGATTTCATGGTCAATACTCACAGATTGGGCACTTATAACCATCCAGCTTAGATTAGCACTCTCACCTTGATTTATAATACTTGGTTCTACTTCAAATGAGTGAATGGAGAATTGCGTTAGTTCACTAATATCCATATCAAAACATCCACTCAACCCAACAGCCAAGAGCAGAACAGCTATTCCGAGTATTATGAGATGTTTATTCATTTTATCCACAGTTTCTATTCTTCTATTTTTAGATGGATGGTTTCCCATTTTACTCTCTTCTCATTGATAGCATTCCTTATTTTTCTTTGAGGGGGAGTCAACTCTGCACGTTTACCTGTCTTGATATCTGCTAAAACAACTGTGATTTCCTCTGATTTATCAGAATACCCATCGAATATTACATAGTCTATTGGTGCACCTATAAAACGTGCATCTGCTGGATTATACTTGAAATCCTCTAGAAATGGAACTATCTGCTCAGCTACCAATCCTTTAATTATTGGTCTGCTTCTGTCTTGAGCTTCCTTTTCTGCTTTGGACACCGTTATAGGAAGTTGTTTCTTCATCTGTAGAATGTATATTAGTAAAACAATGACTACAACGAGCAGAGTCACAGCTAAAATCATACCTATATCCATATTATCTCCTCCAAAACTACAATTTCATAACATCATAACACATCGCTTAAAGCTTCTCCACAAGAATAATAGTATTTACAGTATTCATTACAGTTACGAACAACAGGTTGATTTTTAATTTTACAGTAATACCCATAGTATTTATGTTCAGTTAAATAACTGCAACATTTAACATCTCTCATTTTTCCCCCTCCAAACTACAATTTCATAATTTTTTTATTGCTTCATCTATCTCTTTTTCTTTCTTTTGTTTATCAAAACAGATATCACATGTATATGAACCGTCCTCATTTTTATGATAGCCAGATAAAAAGCCAATTTTTTTACGGCAATTCACACAGTATTTTGCCATTATTCCTCCTCCAAATCTACAATTTCATAGCATCTATTACTTTAAAAAACCAACCCAGGGTTTTTGGTGGAGGATAAAAAGGGATTGAAACGGCGAAATCTGTAGTGTATAAAAAAGTGTTGAAAAATTAGTTCTGCCCTCTTTCTAACCGCTCTATCCTCTGCTTTAATTCTTCAAATTCTTCTTCACACTTTTCAAGACATTGTTGCACCCATTTTTCCAGTTTATCTAATCTCTCTCCTATTAGCTCGAATCTAAAACGTTCCTGCGTTTCCTCCATGTTTATCTCCCTCAACCTACAATCTCATATCAATTATTGCTTTAAAAAACCACCCCTAGTCTGTTTTGAATTTTTCTGATGCTGGTTCTCCACCAATTCCCCAATGTGACTTTGGGATTTCATGAACAATTACTTCCACAGCACTAGTAGGAATACCTAAATCAACAAAAACTTTTGTTATATCACGTATCACGGTTTTTGCTTTTTCTTCTCCAAATCCTTCCCAGACATTCACATGAACAATAGGCATTTTTCCTCCTCCAATCTACAATTTTATAAACATGATTATCAAATTCTATCTAATACGATATACAAAATTCCTGGATACCTCAATGTAAGACGATTTCCTCCATGAGAAAACTCATAATCATAACTCTCAGAAAAATTATGTGGTTCTCCCATAGGAGTGAAATACAGTTTATCCTTTTCTACTTTGTATTCAGATAATGATTCAAATACATCGTCTGGGTAAGTGGTTACAGTTAAAACCGTATTATTAATAAAAAATGTCATTGTTATATTAAATTCACTTACATTTTCAATATTTTCAGCAGAAAAATCTACGGAACTCCATGAACCAATAAAATTGCCTTCATCTACACTTTGTTCCTCATTACACCCACTCAACCCAACAGCCAAGAGCAGAACAGCTATTCCAATTACTAAGAGATGGTTATTCACCTTTCTTCTCCTTTTTCCCTATGGATACGATAACAATTCGTACACAATCCTTTTACTCTGACTATATTGTTACACCCGGGTACGCTACAGATTTTCCCTCTGTTGTCTTGGTATTTTATTCTTCCTTCAACCTATCAAGAGAAGGTTATTCATTATTTTCCTCATTTTTCTTATCTTTATTGATTTGTTTCTTCCATTTCTCCATCCATATATCTCCTTCTAGATTTCATATTAACTTACACTTTCCATTATTCCAAAAATAACATTTATCTTCTATACAATCTGGCCAATCCCATTTATTTAGTTTTATCCATCCAGCGTTACACTTCATCTATTCCTCACTCTACATCCACCCGTTCCTAAAATTATTGGGCCATTATTATCAGATTCTAATTGAATATCATTAAAGAATATATGTTCAGTCCTGCACTTCGGACATACCACATCTGATAAATCTCCAGCTGTATCAATCTCAACTTCTCTCTTCTCATTACATTGCTCGCATATTATAATTGCTTTACCCACATCTCAAACTCTATCCTTCACTATCTTTCCACATTTCGGACACCAATAACCATTAACCATTCGTCTCATGGTGCCATTACATTTAGGGCATTCCATTTCTGATACCCCTCATTCATCTATAATTAATTCATCACATGGACACTGATAGATAATAGTCTTATTTGGATTACAAATCTTACAAATTACTTCGCCCTTTTATATATATTCCAAAGAATACATTTACTTTCGCCACAACACGACTTACCTGTCATCCCGCATCTGTCAACATACCCCGTAATTATTTCTCGGAAATTACATCTGGCTATTACGCCTTTTTCTATATCCATTATATCACCTCCTTTCATTCATCGTTTCCATATATAGATTTTTCCACAGGAAAGATGTATTCACCACTCATTTCCTATAAATCACTAATATCTGGTGGTATATCCTCATTCTAAATTATAGAATTAAGGCAATCTAAACAGGTTTCTCCTTCAATTTTTGTTTATATTTTAATATTGGAAGTTCTTTACTTCCGACATTTACTATGTAAAAAGGTGAAGATTTATTATTTTTCTTTTTTGCCATTCATTCTCCCCTAAATCTACAATATCATAACGATCAAGAGATGATTATTCACCTTTCTTCTCCCTTTTTCTCTTCAGATAACAAGTATTACACAATCCTTTCACTCTGGCTATGTTGTTACACCCAGGTACGCTACAGATTTTCCCTCTGTTGTCTTGGTATTTCATTCTTTATTCAAATCCATGATATATTTAAAACAAGACAGATAGAGGAGGCGTTTTATAAAGAAAAGGTTTTATCCTTTTAGCTATAGATTGCCTTCTAAAATTAGAATGAATTATTGGCAAATACATGCTCTTACATCTAATGGTATGATTCTTCCACAGTATGGACATTTTCTTTCTTCTTTTTCTACCTTTTTACTATTCTTATTCATTTTTTTTCTTTTTCCTTAATTTTTTATCAGTATTATATGATGGTTTATAAGTTTCCCTTGGTTCATCTCCAATACCGTATGATGGTTTATGTTTTTCCCTAAATTTTTTTCCCTTCTTAAATAAAACCATTTTCCTCCTCCAAATCTACAATTTCATTTCAATTATTATCTTTTTTAGTAATTCTCTTTTTTTCAAGAAAATATAATAAACCACCAATTAACGCAATTATTATACCAAATATTCCTATAAAACAACCAATAAATATCAAGTAAATATTTTCTGTCTGAATCGCAATAAAAAGTATAGGATAAGCAGAGATAAATAGGAAAAATCCTAAAACAAGTAACTTTTTTACCATATTTCCTCCTCCAAATCTACAATTTAAGTCAGCACCATTGCCTTGAAAAAACCAAATATAAACGAAGGACGAAGTATTCCAAAGAATTTATCAGAAATCACAATTACCTCATTGGATGATAGGATTTCTGGAAATATTGGAT
>JAUXAU010000045.1 GCA_030619765.1 Thermoplasmatota archaeon | reverse complement strand
TTTGGATCAAAGGTTTTTTTCCATTTCCATCAAAAGTTCAGCGATCTTTCGTCCTTTTTGGGTGAGTGTCCATACGATAGCATCTTGTTCCTTATCGTATTGTTTTTCGATTAAATCATATTCGTCGAGTTTTCTTGTAATTGTATAAAAGGTATCTTTACACACAGAAATATCTTCTATGAGAGCCGTCGGTCGTTTATTCCCTTTTAACAAAACCACTAGGGTTTCAAATGTGCCCCTTGTTTGTTCTAATTCAATGATTTTCATTTTCTTCGGTTTCCGTATGTCGATGCTATAAAATCAACTTTTCTTCGAAAATATCATCTTTTAGTCTGAAAATTACACCTTTTATCAAAAAAAACGAAATGCATATAAAGTATTTTGGTGATTAATATTGAAGCTCAGAGGATGTGGAGGAAAATCTTTTTCTCCCCATTCTCTCCCGTTATTATTTGACAGAAAAGATAATCTACAGGACGTAATGGATGGGAATGACTATGGAACATGCAAAAGTTCCAATACTATCAAACAAGAATAGAAAAAAAAGAAAAGAGATATATAATAGATATAGATACTTGGGGATCACACAGGATGAATTAGTTTGTTTGAATTTGAACAATAATATAAAAAATCAAGGGGTTGGCGCCTTTGTATAAACATCAGAAGATTTCAATTCTAGATATCGATGGAAAGAAACTGAAGATTTTAAAGCAAATAAGAAAAAAAGTTCTACAGAGAGTGCTTTTCTATTTTGACTTTTTAGTGAACCAACTGGAAATATAATTTTTTGTTAAGTGATAAATAATGAATGAAAACAAGGCATTAAGAGAAATCCGTGGGTTGAAAATGCAGGAGGAGGGAGATGACTAGTGATTTCAAATTAGGATTTATGATTGGAGATGGAATGTTTGTTTTGGATGGATTCGGCATTGGAATACTAATTAGTTGTTGGCTATAAATGTTAGAAAATAAAAGGAGATGAATAAAATGGAAAAATGTGATTGGAAAACCTGTCCCGTGAATGTATTGTTAAGTGATAAATCAAATCCTAAAGACGATATTTGTAATAAATGTAAAACTCTTCCGTTAGAAGGAATAAGATGAGAGTTTTCTTTACAGCGGCACCAAATCGTACAGGTCCTATGGATAGTGGCGCTAGAAACCTTATCAAACATTTAAGTTCTAATATCGAGATATTTACATTTTATGAACACCCGAGTTGTGCAAAACAGACTCTTGAAGATGATGCTTTTTTATTGCCTGATAATGTACACTTACTAAAGGTGTCTGGTGTTCTTAATGATTTGTTTAGTTCCAAAATCTTCTTTCTAAAAGCTAATTTGGAATGCGCCATGGCTTCTTTAAAGGTTGATGCTGACATTGTGCATACGTTGGGGTATCCTTGTCATATGTACATGAAACGTTTATTTAAAATTAGAAACCCTAAAGCAAAACACTTGTATGCTTCACATGGGTTATCCGCAACATCAAGACTTAAAAATGTAGCTCGAAGTTTAATTAAGGACGCTGATATCTGTACAGCTGTTTCTAGATTTGACGCTGATATGTTTTTTAGAGAGTACGGTAAGAAATGCAAGGTAGTTTATGAAGGTGTAGACTCAGATTTTTTCATTCCTTTTGAGCATGACAATGAAAGATTGAAAATATTATACGTAGGCAGATTAACTGAATACAAAAATCCGATGTTGATTGCCAAGTTAGCCAAATGTTTCCCAGAATGTGATTTCATTATTCATGGTAGGGCAGGTGATGCAACTTTGCGGGACAAACTAGTTAATTATGCGTCTAAAACCCCTAATCTAACTATTGATGAATCGTATATGACTATGAAAGAGATGATGTTTTTATATGCAAGTTCAGATATTTTTACCTTCCCGAGTATAGAATGGTTTGGTTTAGTAACGGTGGAAGCAATGGCTTGTGGTTTGCCTGTTGTTGGTCTCAATGATGGTAGTACTCCTGAGATCGTTGAAGATGGCAAGTCGGGTATGCTTTCAGATTATCTTCAGATTAAAGAGAATCTGAATTATCTGATCGATAACGATGATGTTAGAAGGAAGATGGGCAGATCTGCTAGGATCCGGGCATCGTGGTTTACATGGGAGAGAACTGCTAAGGAGTATGAAAAATTGTATGAAGAGGTAATATCTTGAATCAGAAAGTAAAGGAGATAATCGGCAGGGCGTTCAGAGTTTTTTATTCTACTGGCAGGTTAGTAGACATGAAATATGGAATGCGCCCAATGATTAGATACATTAAAAAAAATAATAATAGTAAACAGCTTGTAGGTTGTGAAATTGGAGTACGTAAGGGTACTAATGCAGAGAATATTCTAACTATCCTAAATATGGAGAAGTTGTATTTGGTTGATCCATATGAAGCTTATACTGAAATGCAGAGCAATGGAAAAACTGTTGAAGATTCGCCCCATATTTTTTTAGAGGCTGCAAAGAAGAACTTAAAAAGATTTGGAGATAAAAAAGCATTTATTTTTAAGAAATCAGAAGATGCTGTAGATGATGTCCCTAACAATTTGGATTTCTGTTATATTGATGGCTGCCACAACTATGAGAATGTAAAAAGCGATATTGAATTATATTATAATAAAGTAAAAGATGGCGGTGTTTTAGGAGGGCATGATTTCGGTGTGGCATTCCCCTTTTTATGTCAAGCAGTTGTTGATTTTGCTAAAAAGAATAATCTTGTGATTTATGGTGCAAGAAGGGATTGGTGGGTTATAAAGGAGATGACTAAAAATTCCTAAATGTGTATCATGTGGATCGGTAGAAAACGATATAGTAACCTCGTTGAAACATCCATTATGTAGTGATTGTGCCAAGAATCCAAAAATGTACAAACGCTACTTACGATCATTGAAAATCAATCATCCAGATATGTTTGTAATCGAAACTAAACATATTAGGAGATTAAAATGACAGATATAATTAAAAGTGGACTTGAAGAAATGAAATATGAGAAAGAAAAGAACGGCTGTTATTGAAAAAGAAGGGGAACTACACAAATTAACATTATCAGAACATTATGATGATGATAATGAAATATACTACTATAGTATCGAATTTCATAGGAAACGCAGAGTTATTTATGATATAAAAGGTGCTAACAACTATTTTGATAAGTTGCTTAAGAAACATAATCACGACAAGAAGCGACATCATAAATTGCCCATGATGGCTACTCCATCCGTTTGGAGTAATCCTACTGAGGCGTGCGTCAGTGGTAACGCTGGGGTGCTGCTAGTACTCAGGACAATATGGAGAAGTTTGAGAGTCTCCTCGAACAATCTGTTAGGATAAGAATATTAGGGAGAAGCATATGCTGAATCATCGAAAGAGTCGTCATTTAAAACAAGTGAAAGAGAATGATACACTTGAACCAAAAGGTATGGAATCTGGTCACCGTGGCTTTCTGTACACGATGACAAACGGACATTGGTTCTCGGCTCACAGATGGCTCCTAAGGTATTCGGAAGTATTTATGGTGTGGAACTTGGTAAACCCAATGCACTCCTGGAAAAAGTGGGTAGGAATCCGTGAGGAAAACCGATGGTGCAGTGGGCAGAGGAAAAATAAGGTAGGAAGCGAAAGGTGACTTGTAATGAGTGACATAGAGATTCGGAATTTGTCTCAGCCTGAAAGGGTGCTGACTTACCAAGGGTGTTTCAATTGTAAGAACGGAGGCAAAACTGTGAATGTAAGAAGTTCAACGACACTTAAAGGTGAGATGCTTACAGACACGAAAACTGAATTCCAATGGGATAAAATTGATTGGAAAACGGTTTATAGAAGTGTTAACAGATTGCAAACCAGGATTACAAAAGCAGTTAAACAACAGAAATGGCACTTAGTAAAAAGATTACAATATCTGCTAACCCATTCGCTGTATGCGAAAATGTTAGCAGTGCGGAGAGTAACCCAAACTAAAGGTAAGAGAACGGCAGGTGTTGACGGCGAGAAATGGGTAACGCCAAGGGAAAAAATGAATGCCGTTCATACGTTATCGGACAAGAAATATAAAGCGAAACCATTAAAAAGAGTCTATATTGAGAAATCTGATAAGAAGAAGAAACGACCGTTAAGTATCCCTACTATATACGATAGAGCAATGCAGGCATTATATGCCTTAGCACTTAATCCAGTGGCAGAAACTTCAGGAAATACAAAGGAAAACTTCTAATTAAACCATCCAAGAAATCTATTGATAAAGTCACTCAAACAATTAGTGACATAATCAAAGGTGCAAAGGCATGGACACAGGAAGACCTTATTGATGCCTTAAATCCGGTTATTACAGGTTGGGTAAATTATCACCAATCGGTAGTCTCCTCAGGCACATTCCACAAAATAGATGCAAAGATGTGGAATATGCTTTGGACATGGGCAAAGAGAAGGCACACCAATCCAAGCAAACCTAAAAATTGGATTAGTAGAAGATACTGGCATAAAGAAGGAACCCGAAATTGGGTATTTTCGGTGGAAGGGAAAAGCCTGAAACGCTTCGCAGACACCAAGATAGTGAGACATACGAATTTGAGATTAAGTATGAACCCCTATCTCAACAGAGATTACTTTGAGAAACGTAAATACATACTAAGAATTCGAAAGACGACGATTCAAGGTGATGCCATTGGATAATATACTGCTGCCCGAAAGGGTTATGAAAGGCTTGAGCGGTATGAGAGGAAACTTTCACGTACCGTTCTTAGAAGAGGGAGGGTGAGTAACCACCCTTCTTTATTCAGCGTTAATCGAGAAACCTTGTAGTTAGGAAGCAGAAGCATGAAAAAAGATGAGCTAAAGGAGACATTAAAATTTGTAGGAATCGTCATTATAATATGGGCAGTTGGTTCGCTAATCGCTTATTACGCTATTCCGTTTGTTATAGCAGTCGATGGAATAGTAAGAGTTGTTTTATCGATAATCATTGGTTTCTTGTTTTTTTATTGTCCTATCGATTACATTTTGTGTCGCAGATTAGAACAAGAGATAAGTGATATATTTTTTAATCAATTTTGCGATGAACGTGGAATACATGGATTAGAACGAGACATATTGGACCATCATAGAAACGCAAAAGAATAGTAACGATACCGATATATCGTAATTGGAAAAAAATATGAAAAGGTAGCCATTGATTATAATCAGCAGTTTTCAATAATATTATATAAGCATCACGTCAATTCATCTATTACATATGGAAAAAGAGGGGAGATAATGCCAACTGGTGTTTATACAAGATCTGAGGAAACACGAAAGAAGATGTCAGTAACTAAATCAGGTCCAAATAATCCAAATTACGGAAAGCATCCCTCCGGTAAGACAAGGAAGAAACAATCAGAGGCTAAGTCAGGTGCTGGAAACCCTATGTACGGCAGGCATCATACTGAAGAGACAAAAAGGAAGATGTCTATACCCAAGAAAGGTGCTGGAAACCCTATGTATGGTAGGCATCATACCGAAGAGTCTAAGGAGAAAATATCCTTGGCTGCAAAAAAGCTTTGAACTTAGAGTACAGATAGAAGATTCTATCTAATCTTGTTCAGTATCACCCTGAGAAAGATGATTAGAAAAAAATATCTAAAGAGATGGAGATGCCTTCTTTTATCCTTTTTACTATGGATCCCACCAGTGCATGAGTTCGGCCATATGCTCATCTGCTGGATGTTTAATGTTCAAGTTATAGATATTTATTTCGATAGAATGACCCATGCTGTATGTGATGATATTTGGTTCATCATGTGTAATGGGATATGGAACATTATAACCATTTTTCTCCCGTTTGTTTTCTTCTTGATATTTATAATAAAGATGATTCAAAATCGAAAAAATAAATCTGAAAAGGAAGAAAAGAAAGAAAAAAAAGAGTAGAGAGGGTTTTCCTCTCTTTTTAGTTTCGTCTGCGTCTTAGGAGTATGAATGCTACTCCAATCGCTGCAATAAGTGTCAGCAGTTCGAATCCAGGTATTCCGCCTGGTGTTATTGTTATTGTTACTTCATCTGCATCGGTGAACCCTGTAAACGTTGCTGCTATTGTATACTTTCCTTCTTCTGAAGGTGCTGTTAACGTTGCTATTCCTTGTGCACCAGTTGTATAAATCTTAGTGTTAAAGGTGACAGTTGCACCAATGACTGAGTTTCCTGCATTATCTGCTATCACTACATTAAACGTTGAACCAGTGTTTGCTTCTGATGGAGACACTATAATCAATTTAGGCTTGTTTAATACTATTATAGTTGCTGTGTCCTCGGCATATCCTTCTTTGGTTGCCACTATTGTGTACTCTCTGTCTGATGTTACTGCTGGTGCTGTGAAGGTAACTTGGCCACTGGAATCGGTTGTTTTTGTCTCTCTATTGAATTTTACAGATGCGCCTACAATACCTGCACCAGTGGCAGTACCATTTCTAATGGTTACTGTGAAAACCTCGTTTTCATTGGCTTGTGAAGGTGCATCTAGATAGAGAGCCCATGATGTAACAGAGACTTTTGTAGTTGAGGTTCTGTTTTCAATTTTTATAATTATGTCTCCCGTTGTCGGTGGCGTAAATACAAATGTTGCTTTACCAGCTGCATCTGTTGCAGTGTCCATTTCCCCGGTCAAACCAGGTATTTCTATACTCACCCAAACATTTGGAAGCCCTACACCCCGTCCCGTTGTAGTAATATCTAGCATAGCAAGTTTGTTGCATGGTAAGGATGCTGGTGATGCCGAGACATCAGGTATCTTTACTGGCACAACATCGGTGGTTTTTGCAAACTCGCTGTTAGTTGTCTCTGGTTTAAACATAAAGGTGATATTCATCTGCGACTTATCAGGAGGTAAATAATCTGCAGTGACATTATACATGGTTACTATACCGTTTGTCACTTTGAGTGTTATCGTGTCATTTCCTGTATCACTTTCGTTTACCCAAGTTTTGTTGTATGCACCTACATCGGTAATATTGTAAAGTCTTAATGTTCCATTTATAGGATCATCGTAGTATTTCACTGTAAACGCAGCACTGATGTTTTTATCGACATTCCAGATAAATTCCCCTTTATCACAGGTTACATCCACTGCTTTTACTACAAGAGTTGTATTGTGTCCCACACTGTCATGTGTGTTGTTGTAGGCATAAAGTGTATATACACCTGGTTTTAGGAAATAGTCTTTAATAGAATTATTAGTAGCATCGAGATCGGTATCTCGTATACTGCCAAAAGATGCATCTAATGTCATTTTGTCACCTTTCGCGTTGTATATTGCAACCTGCAAAGGATTATCACTATCAACTACTGGTTGCTCAGTTAAGTTTGAGTTTGAATCGACTATACTAATATTAACATAAAAGCTTGTTTTCTCACCTGCCATTACTGCGCCCTTCGAGATCTCTACCTTCAAATCACTCTGTGGCTTCATCCTTGCCAATGCATATCCACATCCTACATTAAATAAATCTACGTATGCCGATATGTTTCGTGGAGCCAGTATGTCACCACCTACCCATGGATTCCCCGCAAGGGTTTGATTTTTTGTTTGTTGCGTTTTATTAAATAGGAATGTGTACTCTCCATTAGTGGTCCCTCCACCGTTAGTACTATCTATCAGCCCTTGGAGCTCCCCACCATCGTTTATCCAATATAGACTTACCAGTGCATTTGGATACGGATAGCCTGCGGGTCCTTTCACAGTCACAGTTAGAGTAACATTTTCATCGATAATGAACTCCGAAGGTGAAATGGTTACTATCGAACCATTCAATTTAGTACCACCAATAGTTAATGTTTCAGTGATAGACCCATAACCCTTCCAATTTGCAGATATTGTTATTTCTCCACCATTAAGTTTCATTAGTGGTATCAAGGGAACATTCCACGTGCCATCTGAATAGGTTGTTCCGGGTAACTTATCTAGGCTTCCTACAAATAACGCATCTCCAGATATTGTGATATTCTTTTTAGCAGCAGCTTCTGCAAGTGCACCGCCATCACCATAATTAACATGTTCATCGTTAATCAATTGGAATTGTATACCCAATGGCTGTTGATTAAAATCAGGGACCTCTGGGATCACTCCATCATTATTGTCATCACTGATAACTCCATCGTCATCGATCCACTGGAATTGCAAACCAGGTGAGCTTGTAACAGTCCATTCTACGGTTGTATTCCATTCTTCGGTTTCATCTCCCAAAATGTCCTTGTAAATATATGCATACCAGGTGCCGTTTTCACCCCAGACAGTAGCACCAGTTCTACCCCATGTATCAGCTGTGTTTGATGGATCAGCGTTGATATGAATAAATCCCTTATCAATTTTAGATAAATCACTATTTAGATATGAAGTTACATCTTCATCATCGCTGTTATAGATTTTCATGGTCAGGTCTGCATCGTCCCCGGTAAGTTTTTCGCCATCATATCCTAAAATTGAGATGTTGACTTCTCCTTCAAAACTCCAGTACATGGTGTTGTTTCCAGGTAATGCCACTGCATCTGGTTTCCCTGTTATAACCGTGAATTTTCCCTCTGTAGCATTCTTTTCAGGTGGATCCCACGGACCAACATCTGCATAGGTATAACCAGATACTACGGCTGGAAATCCTTCGCTATAATCGCTACCATAAGAACTATTGTATGCATTGCCATCCTCATCTGGATAAAGATAAACCAAAGGGTCTTCGTCAAAATCTCGATATGCCATTATGGTATAGTCGCCCGCCATCGTAAAATTGTAGCCAACGATACCCAAAGTTACTGAACCATCACCCTGCCAATTATGATATGCTGTAGAATCATCTGGAGCGATAATAGCTATCATACAACCAACATCATTTCCTTCCTCTTGTACGGTAATAGTTATATCGCCAGATGAACCATATTCGAAATCCGCAACACTCGATATGTCGTAATCAGTTGAGGTGTTCACCCATATATATCCCTCAAACCCCGTACCATGATCTGAATCAGAATCAAATATCCACATACCTGACCGGTTAAATGAGATATCGTAACCACCTGTATTCAACGTATCAGTATTTGCTTCATTGCTGGTGACATAAACCTCAAAATTTATGTCACCTACTTTATAGGGGCCACCCCAAGCAAAATTATCAGCACTAAGTGGTGAACCACTAGATGTATATAATGGATAATATAAATAACATTTTTTACCATCAGAACCTGTCCAAGCCGACGTATTTATATTTATAGCCTCTGAAGCATATGTAGTGTCATATACTAAATCTGTTGTTGCATCTCCCCATTTGTAGACACCAGGGGTAAAACCAATGACAGTAAATGTAGCACCATCAGAATCCGAAAGACCGCCAGGATCAGTAGCAGTGAAAGTAATTGTCTCAGAACCAGCCCAAAATGTGGTTGGAATATTAATTGTAGCAACACGAGTTACAATATCAACGGTTAATTCAACCTCACCAGAAGTCGTCCATATTATCTCAGAAGCTGCATTATCTAAATCGTCAACATAGTTATCCAAGGTGATTGTAGTAAAGCTCGCCCCTTGGTCGATGGTCTGATCGGGGATATCAGAAACTACTGGAGGAGCATTCACCGTAAATGTGGCATCATTAGAATCAAAAAGAGACTCATTATCAGTAGCAGTGAAAGTAATTGTCTCAGAACCATTCCAATAAGGACCTGGAATAGTAATTGTAGCAACACGATTTGCATCAATATCAACGGTTAATTCAACCTCACCAGAAGTCGTCCAAACTATATATTCATCCGGAGTTTCATCATCATCTACGTAGTCATCCAAACTGATTGTAGTAAAGCTCTCTCCTTCGTTGATGGTCTGATCAGGGATATCAGAAACCACAGGAGCAAGTGCTACAACACTCTGGGGGAGTATAATCATCGAGAGCAGCAACATCAGTGTTATCAATGCCGGCATTAGCCTATTTTTCCTTTCTTTTTTTATATAATTCATATTCTTCATCTCCTCATTTTTTATATTACATTTTCCATATGCCAGTTTCGTCCATGTATCGAACCACTCCGTGATCCAATAATATGTCTACCACTGTCTTATATTGATAGATAGATAGCCATATCTCTGTGTTTCCACTGACATAACATTTTTGTCATCAATCACTATCTTCTTTATATATTTTTTGCTTTTTTCAGTTCTGTTTTAGATTTCTTTCTCCTTACAATTTTAAATTTTTGTTGACAAAATATCGCCAAAATAGTAATAATAATAATACCAAGATAATAACATAGTATCCGCATCCATTTTTCTGTAATCTTTTACACCTTTTTTCTAGTAGCCATCTCTACTACAACCGATTCTTCTTGATTTAACATAAGCTATTGAACTCTCTAACCCATTTTTATTACTATAATAAAATACGAATATTATAATAACCATTGATTTTCTACACTTTTCCACTCTAATATCTAATAAAATATAGAAATTATAGATAGTTTAATACTCTAATTCTTTATATGAAATACGAAAATAATGCTGGTCATAGCATATCCAGGAGGAATACCGCGTACTGATGAGACAAAGAGGAAAATATCAGAATCTATGAAAGGGAAGCTTAAAGGAATACCTCGGTCTGAAGAGATAAAGAGGAAAATATCAGAAGCTCATAAGGGGAAACATCACACTGAGGAAACAAAAAGAAAAATGTCTATACTTATGTCAGGATCAAGACATCCAAAATATGGAAAGCCTGTTTCTGAAGAGACAAGAACAAAGATATCTCTAGCTCACAAAGGAACGCATCCATCTGAAGAGACAAAGAGGAAAATATCAGAAGCTAATAAGGGGAAGCATCACACCGAAGAAACAAAGAAGAAGATGTCTTTATCTAGGACAGGATCAAAAAACCCAAATTATGGGAGGCCTCTCTCCGAAGAGCATCGGAAGAAAATCTCGTTGTCTCTTAAAGGGAGGCACTTTACCCATACCGAAGAGACAAAGAGGAAAATATCGTTGGCTATAAAAAAATGTTGGGAAAATCCGGAGTACAGGGAAAAGATCCTACCTAATCTTGTTTCTAAAGGAAATCCCGTTTCTGAAGAAACAAAAAAGAAGTTATCTATAGGTATGATGGGTGATAAAAACCCGATGTTTGGCAAGCATCATACTGAGGAAGCCAAGGTGAAAATATCCGATGCTATAAAAGGCGATAAACATCCGATGTTCGGCAAGCATCATTCTGATGAATCCAAGAAAAAAAAATCGTTGGCTACAAAAGAACTTTGGAAAAACCCTGAGTACAGGGAAAAAGTTATAACTAATCGTGCTTCTATGTCGGGCGATAAAAACCCGATGTTCGGTAAACATCATACTGAGGAAGCCAAGGAAAAAATATCCGAGGCTAAGAAAGGTGATAAAAACCCGATGTTCGGTAAACATCATACTGAGGAAGCCAAGAAAAAAATGTCGTTGACTAGAAAGAACTTTAGGAAAACTAAACGTGCTGCCAAGAAAAAACAACGTATCGAAGAAATGAAGGAGAAATCATTAGATTAAGTTGATTTGAAATCCCTTTTTAATATTGATTTGTTCATCTCAGTCAATACCTATTTGCTTTTTACTTTCTCTTGTCTTTTTCATCAATGACCTTTTCTACTCGCTACATTATTTTTAACAATATCCCATGCATCTGTCCGTAAAATCAACCTATCGAGTAACTCATCTTCTTCAGCAGAAGTTAAATCCTTTAGATTCCCCTTTGTTAGTTCCCGGCTTTTTGCTTCAAATTCTAACAGAGTAATTTCTTCCTTCTCTAGTCTTTTTACCAGTTCATCTATTTCAGCGAAATATTCATCAATTCTACTCATTTTTACTCCTTATCGGTTCCCTCTTAGTGCAAATAGCCGAAGTTACAGTATCATTTGAAATGAAAAAGGAAACTGTAAGGACAAAGCGCAATTATATTAAAGCTTGTTGGCATTACTATCACATAAGGTTTATATACCTAAACCTATATATTTAAAAACAAATTTAATATTAGAAAAATAAAATGGATATACTGAAGGGCAATAGAAAATCTCAAAAGATAGAAATAGCAAAAAATCAATGAATACTAAATAAAAAATTATACCAGGTTGATAAATGATTTGTAAAATCGGGGGTGAATGAAACAGATAATCCTGATGGGATTGTGATGATTGCAATTTTGCATAATCGATAATATAGGTATCCCACTTGATTTTTGATTTGAAAAAGTTCATATGTTACATATTAAGGTACATTTTTGGTTAAGGGGTAAAGGTGTTCGTTAATGTCTAGGAAAAATAGTATTACAGAAGAGTATGTAATCTCTGGTAAAGATTCCTTTTTACTTACAAGAACCATTCTTACTTCAATACATGCAGATTTAAAAGGAATTATTCAATTGTTGGAAAAAATGGGTTATCAAATAGTACCACCGAAAAATCAATCTCTTGATGTAGATACTCTGTTACAGAAAAAAGATTTGCGAGAACGTGTTCAAACTGCCCGGAAGTTGTTTTCGATAATGGGAGAATGGAAGCATCCTAAGACAAATCAATTATTTCCAAAGGAGGCAACGATAATTGTATTTGAACTCTCAGATGAAAAACTTCTCGAGTTACGATGGACATTTGAGATTACCCGATATGTTGCTCTTTTTGGGATGCCTCAATCACATGGTTTATTCTTTTTCATTGCACCTGGTGGAAAGCAATTTGCTGTTACTGCCTATACACAAGTTTTAACGCAACCAGATCATGTTATTGTGAGGAGATTATTGATTGATTTGGATAACATCACACGAACGGATATAGATTCCTTAAGTGAATTGTTTGAGTTGGCCGGCAAACCTAAAGAAATCGTTCAAAAATTTATTGAAGCACTACCTCATAAGAAAGTAGAGGAAGAATTTTTCACAATCTATCATACATTCTTCCAGGCTATATCAAAACGATTGAAAGATGCATTTGATACACAGGACGATACTTACAAATACACTCAACGTCTTCTTGGTAGAATCGTATTTTTGTATTTTTTGCAAAGGAAGGGATGGCTGGATAGGAATAAAGCATACCTGAAAAAAAACAGTGAAAAGCTAAATGGAACACAGCTGTTTGAGTTTCTTTATTCTTTATTTGAGAAACTCAATACTGAAAACAGATCAGATGTGGACTTGCGGTCTATTCCATTCTTAAATGGAAGCCTCTTTGAAAAAGACTCATATGATTATAAGATAATGACAAAAATTCGTGATGGCTGTGCACCAATCCTTCCTATATTATTTGATGTGCTCGATGATTACAATTTTACTATTAGTGAAAGTACTGCCTTTGACAAAGAAGTCGCTGTTGATCCAGAACTTTTAGGTAATATTTTCGAGTCCATGCTCCCAGAGACTGAACGTGGTGATAAAGGAACATTTTACACTCATCAAACTGAAATGTTATTCATGGCTCGTGAAGGCATCAGAAGTTATCTCAATCGATTTCCAAAAATACTTACTAAGGAACAGATTTTTTTCCTTATCTATGGTACGGAAATCACCAGTGGACCAAAGATTGAACCAAAAAAAGCGAGAGAAATAAAAGAGAAATTAAAATCTATTAAACTATTAGATCCTGCCGTTGGATCTGGAGGATTTTTATTAGCATCTCTTCAGGTATTACTTGAAGTTAGAAGAAGACTCAATGGTATAATTACTACAATTGAGCAAGACTATGACATGAAATTGGAGTTCATTGAAAAATGTTTATTTGGTGTAGATATTGAAGCGGAAGCTATTGAACTTGCCCGATTACGACTTTGGTTAACTCTGATTGTTGATGAGTCTGTAGAAAATGTCAGGACTTTACCAAATCTTGATTATAATCTCTATCGAGGAGACAGTTTAAAACTTGCTGAAGTTGACAAAAAAACAACTCAAACAAAACTATCGACAGATCAAGTTGAGAGAAAAGCATTATCAATTATGATCGGAGAAATCAGAAAGAAATTTATTAAATCACACGGCAAGGAAAAAGAAAAATTAGGAGAAGAATTAGAAAATGCATTGAAAAAATTAATAAAGATTGACACAGGTAAATATCCTCCCGATCCGCTTCCATTTTCTTACAAATATTTTTTCCCTGATATATTTAATGAAGGTGGTTTCGATATTGTCTTCATGAATCCACCTTATATACGACAGGAGGATATAGGTAGACTTCCCAGCCAGAATCCAAAAACCTATAAGAGTGAGATCATTGACGATATTAAATTCAGTACTAACGATAAATTTATACCCGATAAAAAGTCAGATATTTCCATTTATTTCCATGTACGAGTGTTGTCTTTTCTAAAGGAGGGGGGCGTTGCTGTTGTCATTGCATCTTCCAAATGGTTGGATGTTGGCTATGGTGCTCCGCTTCAGGAGTTCTTATTAAAAAACATGGCCATCGACTACATTTTCGAATCTGTTGATAGATCATTTTCTGCGGGTGTTAACGTGGTAATTACCATAATGCGAAGGATCGATGAAGATGTCGGTCAGAATGTGATTCGATTCTCTTATTTTAAACATCCTTTTGGAGAAGTAAGCAATAAAATGGTTCTTGATATTCTGACAGAAATAAACTGGAAAGAAACAGATCTCTATCGGTTACGACTAAAAACTCAAGAAGAACTATTGAAAGAGGGATATCCAACAAAAACTAATGAAGGTAAAATAAACCTAAATGGAGTTATACCGCTTAAGGGATCATCAAAAGAAAATGAGAAGATAAAATCGAAGAAAAGCAAATTAAGTAAAAAACAGGGGTATATTGGTTCAAAATGGGGAAATGTATGGTTAAGGGCTCCGAATGTGTATTTTAAGATTTGTAAAGGAGGTTATACAAAGTTGCGGCGTTTTGAATCAATATATGAAATTAAAGCTGGACAATATGCTACGCCTTACGACTATTTCATAATTGAAAGAATTCAGAAAGGAGAAGGAAAAAATAAAAGCAATTATCTATGCAAAAATAAAATGAATCATAAGTTTTGGTTAGAAGAACAGTGGTGTCCACCAATATTGAGAGAACCTGAAGATGTAAAAGCTCCTATGATACGACCAGAGGATCTTTCATGGGCAATGTTTTGTTGTGATCTACCTGAAAAAGATCTTGTAAATACAAATGCTTTAGAATATATTAAATGGGCAGAAACATCATCTGATGCTTTTGTAACCGTTATCAAAGGAAAGGATAAAGGGAAAAAAATCAGGATATCTCAGGTTGCTTCTGTTAAAGATAAGAAGGATTGGTGGAGACCACGAGGCGTTCAACCTACTGATGTATTTCTTCCAATAATCGTAAAGAATCGGCCAGTTATGGTCAAATCCATAAGTAATATTATATCTTCAAGAAATTTTTGCCCAGTTTATAGTAAGAAAAACAGTACTAATATATGGCTTTATTTAAATTCAATGGTTTTCCGTATGTTTATGGAGTTATATGGAAGAATAGAGGGTGAGGGTGCTCTTCAACTAATGGTAGAAGAATACAAACTCTGTCCCGTACTAAATCCTTTATCAAATATCTCTAAAAATTTTAAAATGTTTGACGTATTCAAAAAGAGAATTTTATACAGAATTGTAAACATTGTAGAAGAGGGACCTCTTGAATTAGATCAACAAGACCGAAAAGAACTCGATGATCTCGTACTCAAGGAACTAGGTTTTGGTGACAGGGTGGAAAGACAGATTATTATGGATGATCTCTATTCTTGGTTCAAACAATTCATTCGTTGGCGTCTTGAGAAACCACTAAAAGCACCCAAAACTCTTTCACATTATACAGCAAGTAAAACTAAAAAAGAAATTCAAACTAAACTTGGGGGGACCATATGAATCGATTTAAATTTGTAGTGGATAACTTAGGTGGAAACACCGTCGGAGGATTATTAAAAACATATCTTAAACCAAGTGAACAATCATCATTTGCCACTGCATATTTTACAGTATCAGGCTTTGACATAGTTGCTGATAACCTTGAAAAAACAAAGAACTTCAGATTACTACTGGGTTCAGAACCAGGTACAGATCCACTACGAAACACGATCTTGGATATATGGAAAAATATTGATATAAGGGATTCTTCAAAACAAGCAGAACGATCAGTAACTTTTTTTCAACGTCCAGATGTAAAAATACGTTTGCATCCAGGTCCATTCTTTCATGGAAAAACCTATATCTTAAATCATCCGGATCCCATATTTGATAAGATTGCGAATGATGATACTCGGGAATCTTCTCTAGAAAAAAGTGGTCGGAATTCAGAAGAACATATTGTTGAAGGAAGAATTCGCCCTTCCACATTTATATTTAAAGGGAAATTCTCAGAGTTACAGAATATTGCTACTGCTATTGTAGGTTCGTCAAATTTTACATATGGTGGGCTAACTAAAAATACCGAATTGAATTTATTTGATCCTATCGGTGCAAGTCTTATCGAACTATTAACATGGTATCAGGAGAGATGGGACATCTCAAAAGATTTTAAAGAAGATTTTATCAAAGTTCTTAAGGGCTACTACAAACCATTTGATCCTTTTTGGATATATGCAAAAGCACTCTATGAACTTTACAAAGATGATCTTGGAATCGAAAAAGAGGAGAAGCCTGGGAGCATAATTGAACTCGCAGATTTTCAGCGAGCTGGCTACAGATCTGCGGTACGAATACTTAACCAATGGAATGCGGTTCTCATAGCAGACGCTCCTGGACTCGGTAAAACGTACATGGCGGGGAAAATCCTGGAGGATTTTGCATATACACAAAGACAATTTGCTTTAATAATCTGTCCAGCTGAAGTAGAATCTATTTGGGATAGTTTCACGAGAGCGGAAAAAATCCCTGTAAAAAAAATTCTCCACACCGAAGTTCTCGGGAGAGGAATGCGGGAAGGCGATCCCAAGATAGAACCTTCGGATTACAAAAATTGCTCTTTTATATTAGTAGATGAAAGTCATCACTTTAGAAATCCAGATACTGGACGATATCAATGGCTCCAACAATTACTGGCAATGCCAAAACCACAAATAAAGATAGAAGGTCAAATGCGACAAATAGAACGAAAAGTAGTGTTTGTTACAGCAACTCCTGTTAACAATTCAGTATGGGATCTATATTGGCAGTTACGCTTACTTTTCGGTGAAAAAGTGAAGGATGTGGCGTTTCGACAAGGAATTACGGAGCTTGGGAAATACTTTGAAGCCACTGAACGTGGGAAAGGCAACCTATATGATTTTATTGAAAAAGTTGCTGTAAGACGTTCCAGAGCATTCATCAGAGAACATTATCCAAATGCAACACTTGATGGAAAACCAGTGAAATTCCCAATCCGAGAACTGGATAACATTCCGTACAGTTTACATGAAAATCTAGGAAATCTCTACGAAGACGCCGCTAATACAATAGAACGATTAGCCCTTGTTCCATACTGTCTTGAATCATATTGTAAATGTCCAAAAGATGAAACTAAAATTCTTCGCGGAGAACTTCTATCGACTTTATTCCGTGTGCTCATTTTGAAACGGCTGGAAAGTAGTCTCAATGCCTTTAGAATATCGACGTCTCGACTTCAGAAATTGTTTGAACTTTTCCTAAAAATGTTACAAGAAGGGAAAATACTAGAATCTAGAGACCTGAGGGAATATATCACATTGGCAGAATCCGCGGAAGAAGATGGTATAAATGCAGAGATAACAGAAATTCTCCAAACAGCTTTATCACCGGATGATTTCTACATTGAACGAATGAAAGTCGACATTCAAAACGATATAACTGCCATTTCCGGTATTCTTAAAAATCTACCTGAAAAACAGAATGAATTGATAACTTTAGATAATAAATATAAAGAAGTTTCTAGGTGGATCAACTACAATAAAAAGAAAATGCTAATTTTTACATCATTTATGGACACCGCCACCTATCTATTTAATTTTTTAAAAACCCAAGAACATCGAATTGGACTTGTAACCGGTGATAAGTGTAAACTATGGACCGGTTCAGAAACAATAAATACAAAAAGAGGCAATTTAATCAAATGGTTCTCTCCCCATAGTAATAACGCCCGAATTAAAAAAGGAGAGGAAATTGACATTCTTATAGCTACAGATGTATTCTCTGAAGCAATTAACCTTCAAGATGCAAATATTGTCCTAAATTATGACTTACCCTGGAACCCTATGAAACTTGTTCAGCGTGCAGGGAGAGTTGACAGAATGGGTTCCCAGCATCCCACAGTTCTTGTATTGAATGTATTTCCAGAAAAAGGACTAGAAACACTTCTGAAATTGATGAAACGTCTACAAAATAAAATCACCCAAACACATAGAGCAGTTGGATTAGAATGGAGCTTACTAGGAGAACAACCAATAACAATCGATTTTGTTTCAACCATAGAACGAGTGAAAAAGAAAGACGTTGGAGTTCTTACTGATATTGAAAAGAACATGGAGGCATTAATCGGCCTTGATCCACAGGAGCAACTTCTCGCCATACTCCAAACTCTTTCAAAGGAAGATATTGAAAAAATCCCTGATGGTGCTGGAAGTGTAACATCTATAAAACAAAGTACCACGCATAAGCCAGGTTTTTTTGTTGCTTACCGAAGAAAACATACCGAACACGATGTAGACCAAATATGGAGATTCTATCCAGAAACAGGTGGTAATATCACAAATAAGACAGAAATAATTCAACCCCTACAATTTCCAAGATCATATCCATCCTTAAAAAGATTTGATGAGAATACTCTATCCTTACTGAGAAACTATAGAATAACACTAGAAAACGAAATGCAAGCAACAGAAAGAAGACAAAGAACAGAACATATATCTGGTTATATAAGAAAAGCTTTTGAACTAACACAAAGAAAAGGAAGATCTGATCTTTATCTATTTATTCAAAAATCCTGGAAAAAGGGAGCAATTGAACGAGCGCTAAGAAAAATCCCATTTAAAAATGAAGAAAAAGCACTAAAAATAATTGAGGCACTGATGAAACGTTTTGGTTCTTCTGGTGAGCAAATTGATCCGACACAAGTTGAACCCATATCCGTCGGAAAAGAACCTTTAAAACTCCCTGTTAATGACGAAATAGCTCCTTTCCCAAAGGAGAGAGATCCACGATTGGAATTAGTATGCTGGATGCATATAACATCTGGAAAAGAAAGCGAAGAAAACATCGATGAGAAGCCCTGGACGGTTAAGGCAACAGGACAAAAAAAATTCAGGGCAGGTAAGATCTCTGGTCAATCCAAACTTGTTCAATAAAAATTATGTTGTGAGTAGTCATTCTTAAATTCTTTTCGAAATTGCTCCATTTTTTTCTATCCAGAACAGGAATATTCTTATTTACTGTCTTTCTTCTTTGCAGCCGCAGGGCATTCTCATCATCAGTAGTTCTGACAGGTCATTTGATATAATTGTTAAACATTATTCAATTGGCAACACCGACATATCGTGTAAATCTATTTTGTATCCATTACCTCCACGTTGCCTCTTTCGTTGAAGCTGTCGATTAGCTTCTGTCCCTTCTTTTATTTCTTCTTTTCAATGATTTCATGGGGGATCGTGACGAAATATTGGTTTTTATATTTTGCAACTTCACCATACTATTATCCTAATAATACAATGATTTTCTCCCATGTGATAATCTCCAGTTAATGTTTTTCATAGGTACTTTATCAACAACAAGAGAGATTATTATAGAAAAACATTTATATACTTATACTTTTATATTCTCTTCTATATTGGCAGGGGTAACTGAGTAAGGCAGAATCCCTATAAAAAAATATAAAATAAAAAAGGAGAAACGAAAGAAAATGAAAGAAGACAAGAATTTTAAAAGGCTAGTGACTGTTATGATAGCAGTAGCAATGTGTTTAGTTGTATTGCCACCGGTGAGCGCAGACATTCCAACTAATATGGTAGCTTATTGGAAGTTTGATGAAGGAATTGGATCAATAGCATATGATGAAACAGCAAATGCTAACGATGGAATATTATCTGGTGGAAAGTTTGGAAACGCGTTGGAATTTGATGGAATAAGTGATTATGTTGAGGTTTCTGATTCAGATTCACTTGACATTACTTCGAGCATAACTTTAGAGGCTTGGATTTATAGGACAAAATCGAACTATTGGCAGGGAATAGTATCTAAATTTAAAGGTGATATTAATCAACGCTCGTATTTGTTATATCTTGATCCATTTAATAAACTCAGGATATTTATTTCAGATGATGGATCACAAGGAAGTAGAGTTTGGGTAGATAGTACTGAGACTATTCCTTCTAATACTTGGGTTCATGTAGCAGGCACTTTTGATGGTTCAAACCCAAAACTTTACATCAACGGGGTTGATAAAACTGGAACATCGCATGATGGTGTCTCTGATATCTTCAGCGGAACTGCCCCTGTGATTATAGGTGACTTCACACAAGCCGGACCAACTCATTACTACTTTGGCGGTAAAATTGACGAAGTTCGCATAAGCAATTTTGCAAGAACTTCCTTTGATATAATACAAGCACCTACAGATGATTCAGGAACCGTAGCCCTATGGCATTTTGACGAAAGCGTCGGGACAGATGCGTTCGATGAAACTACAAATGATAATGATGGAACCATTGTTGGGGCATCTTGGGCTGGACCAACATGGGCAACAGGTAAAATCGGTAATGCATTAAAATTTGATGGTGTCGATGACTATGTTGAAGTACCAGACGATGACACGTTGGATATAAGCGTAGCCTGGACCATATCCATATGGTTATACTGGGAAGGCGGTGATGAAACTTATGAAACAATATTTTGTAAAGAAGCACCTGGATTACACCCTGCTTATGCTGCTTGGGTGTATAACGGTAAATTGTACGCTGGTATGACACATATGCCAGGAACAAGTTATGCTGATTGGGTACAGGACTCTACCATGGGAACCATAGCCAAAGATACATGGACGCATGTATCTCTAACGTTTGATGGTGCGGATCTAAGATTGTACATTGATGGTGCATACACGGATATTTTGTATGTGGGTATAGTGGGTTATACAAATGATGACAGTTTATTCTTCGGAATACGAGAGGGAATACGCCAAGAATTCAAAGGTCTCATCGACGAGGTTGCAATCTATAATACCGCATTATCTGCTGTTGATATTGCAAAACTCTATTGTATTAGCAATAATTTTGGATTTGGATACTGTGATCCGCCATCGTTGACATATACAGGAAATTTACTTTTTGGTGATACAGATGATCTTATTATTGAGGCGACTTTCAAAGATTCAGATGGAAATGGAATGTCAAGATATGATATCGAATTCTTTGTTAATGACATAAGTGAAGGATCTGCAACACCAGTTGATGGAGTTGCTAGTATTAATCTTGGTCCTATGCCGGTAGATGTTTACGAAGTATATGCAAAAGTTAATTGCTTAGAGAGTGACCATGTATTTATCGCAGTCTATAACCCATCTGCAGGATTTGTCACAGGCGGCGGCTGGATTTATTCAGATACAGGAGCATATGTAGGTGATCCAGATGCTGAAGGTAAAGCAAACTTTGGATTCGTATCAAAATATAAAAAAGGACAATCAACACCAGATGGAAATACAGAGTTTCAATTTAAGGCAGGTGATCTGAACTTCCACTCATCTGATTATGAGTGGCTGGTAATAACTGGTGGTGGAAAAGCAATGTATAAGGGCACTGGAACCATCAATGGTGAAGGAATTTATAAATTCATGATAACAGCTTGGGACGGTCAGATCAATGGCGGTGTTGACACCTTTAGAATCAAGATCTGGGAAGAAGACGAATTCGGCGATGAAACCATAACTTATGACAATGGTACAGATACCCAACTCGGTGGCGGTCAAATTAAAATACATCAAAACTAGGGAAGTCACAAGCAATCGACATAAGATAGGATAGACACTTTAATCTATCCAACTTCTCTTTTTTATTCTACATCTTTTGTTACACCCGTTCCTTTTGGGATAGCATATGAGAAAGTCAGTGGAATAATTCATGAAAAGGAGTTTTTTACAAGATAAAAAATAAGAAAAGAGAATAAAATAGGGAACTTAAACCATTTTAAGTTTTTAACAATAACATCATATTCACCATACGTATAGAGTGTCTCTATCAAACGTACGCCCTGTTTTTTCGGCAATCCTGTCACCATTCTCTTTATTGCGAGATCTACAAAAATGTAGATACCGGTTAATTCTAAATTATGTTACATGGAGAGTTGCCCTATTTCCCCCATCGATAACAGTTGTGTAATCCTAATAGTATTATCGTTCTTTAATTTTTTTCTTCTCTGCTATGGTAATGTCCTCTGTGCGGCTGTGTGCAATGTAAAACCGCATCATGTAGACAATCTGATTAGAATATGGTCTACATTCCTTCTCAGACAGTTTTTTTAATATCTCCAGATCTTCTTTGTCGATACTTACTGTTACTCTTACCATATTTTCATCATCAATCATAACTAAACACCACTTTAAAAAAGAATTCCATATGTTTAAGTAATTCTGTCTATTTATTCTACTTATTATTGAAACTATCATTTACTTTACCTAATTTTCTATTAATATGTAAATATACTATAATATTTAAGTAATATTGCATAAGATTTATATATTATAAGCCCAATACTATTAATGGGTAAACAAGAGAAAATTGCCAACTCTTTGTTTTTAAGGTTGGGAAGTTTTTTCGATTTACTTCCCTACTTTCCCCCAACATTTGGTTCAAAAAAGAAGGTCCGGAATGTGACAATAAAAAACAAACAAAAACCAGCCACATGCGATCACCAAGGTTACCAAAAGGAAAGAATTGAACGAACAAATCAGATTTTGGGAGTTTATAGTTTTAGTGAGTTTGTGAGTGGGATGGGGGTGATGCGTAACAAGTAAGGAATATTTTACAATCTCTAAAGGAAGGGAAAAATATGAGAGTAAAAGATAAGAGAAGCTGGAAGCGGGTAAACACGATTTTTGAGTTTTTTGGTTACTTGATAGACCCAATGGAAAAGATGGGGTGTCATCAGATTATTGATAATTATTTTGGGATTGTTCAAAACGATTTTGGGACGGATATTCCAACATTATAAAATATAAAGTAAAAAGGAGAAATGAAAGAAATGCATAAAAAAAATAAATTGAATAAATGGGAAGTAGTTGTAGTAATAGCTGTTGCTATGGTCTTTATTACACCGGTAGCAGCCTTTGCGAACATTGATGAAACTGAAAACGAAAACCAATCAGTTGTTGGAGTTCCGATAACCCAGACATGTATAACTTCTGTAGAAGCAACGAAAGAAAAAATATTACCTACACAGTTTACCACAACACCTGAACAACCATTGGGTGTTGATTTTCCAGTGTTTAGCTTAGACAACGATTGTCAGAACCCCGGTATCGTTACCGATGGTTTGGGAAATGTCCTTGTGTTAACTGAAGAGGTCGTTGGTCCTAGTGCAACATCTCTATGGGGTCGATGGTCTGTTGACAGTGGAGAGAACTGGGTTGATGAAAGTCAGATTGTCGGTTGGCAGTTTCAGGACGCCGTTGAAAGACCGAAGATCGATTACAAGGAAGATATGAATGCATGGGGCACACTTACTCCTGGTCCTGATGTAAACGCTGATGTATTTTACATAGATTTTCCTGATATCACTGACCCGAGTGTGCCGAGTCCGGCTTCTCCTGATGGATGGACTGTGTGGCATATTGATTGGGGACCATATGGTTTTTTGTGGTTTGACAGTTTAGACGTTGCCTGTTACCCGTATACTTCTGGGAAGTCTCCGAGTGCTAACTTCTTCGGATTGGTGGCTATTACTGGTGATAGCCTGCTGTCAGGACATGCGGAAGACGATACAATGATGTTTTCGTATATTATGGCAGATGGTGGTATACGGATCATTTATTTTTCTAGCATGGATATAGATGTTGAAAAGATTAGCTGTGATATCGATCATTCTCTCGGTCAGTATTACTGGGTTACAGAATATGTAAGCGAAACAGATCCAACGGCTAAGGGTTCTTATTTTGTCAAGTCACCAGTATTTGATGGAACAGATGACTGGTGGCGGGAATCTTCAGGTTTCCCAGGCTTCCTTTTTGCCGGTGTTTACAATCCAAATATGGTAGCTGCTGATGGTTCGGTTTACATCGTCGGTGAAACCATGGAGAATGATATTGTTGATGACATTGTATGTTTGTATTCTTCTGATGCTGGAGCAAGTTTTGCTTCCAGTAATGTTACAGATGCTGTTTCAAGCGAGTGTTTCCCAACTGTTGCTATTGTGGAGGATAATGTAACTTGTTCGTACATTAGAGATGGGGATCTCTATGTTTCCCTTTCTGCTGACGGTGGTCAAACCTGGACAGAGATAGTAAATCCGATAAATGATGAACCTGGAACTGTTGCCTGCCAGTACAGTAGTGCAAATATGGATGGTCCTTATGTTGCATGGACAGATGAGAGAAACGATCCGACAGAGATTTACTTTGATACGATAATAGAGCCATCCAAGTATCCAATTCTTGAAATAACAGAAGTGAAAGGCGGGTTAGGCGTCAGTACAACAATCAAAAACACCGGTGAGGCCGCTGCAACGAATGTAGCATGGAGTATCTCGGTAACAGGTGGATTTTTCGGACGTATCAACAAAACAGTTGGGGATACCATAGCAAGTCTTGATGTTGGTGCTGAATCAGATCCATTGAAAACAGGGATTTTCTTCGGATTGGGCAAGATAGTCGCAGAGGTTACAGCAACATGTGACGAGGGCTCTTCTGATTCAGAGACTAAGACAGGAATGCAAATAATCATTTTTACCAAGATTAGCTAAAACGAGTGGAGCGGAATCTCCTCAAACATATATAAAAAATAAAAAGGAGAAATGAAAGGAATGCATAAAAAAAATAAATATAAGGCAATTGTAGCAATCGCCGTTGCCATAGCACTTTTAGTGCCTGGGGCAGCCGCGGTTGCTAACGTTGGAACATTTGGGACAGTACCCAATAGTGAGATTACGGGCAACTTAAAAAATAGTTATAACACAGATACTACAACTATATTACCAACATTAGGCACTATTGAAGTCGATGATGATAACCCAGATCCGGATTGGTACGATGCTACTCATGTGAGAACAATTCCAGAGGGAGTAACCAATGCATCTGCAGGTTGGACAGTCTACGTGTATAATGGGACATACCCTGAATGGGTAAGGGTAACTAAACAGTTAGACTTCGTTGGTGAGAGCAGAGAAAACGTAATTGTAGCTATGGGAATTTTTATATATGAACCTGTAGAAAACGTGAGCTTTGATTCATTCACGGTAACAAGAAGTGGTGGCGGTTACGGCATCCATCCCCAAAATTCAGCAAACATCACCATCACAAATTGCGATATACACGGCTGCACTGGTTGGGATGGTATCTACATTCAGAGGACTCCATACGTCAACATCATAAACTGCAATGTATACAACAATGGTGAACATGGCATCCTCATTGGCGCGGCAAATGTCAATGTTGTAAACTGCAATGTATACGACAATGGTTGGTCTGGTATCTACTTTTGGGGCAACTATGAATCAGAATGTAGCATCACAGGATGTAATGCATACAACAATGGTGAGAATGGCATCGGGCTCCTCGGGTGTTCAAACGTCAATGTTGCAAACTGCGATGTATCATACAATGGTCAGGATGGTATCGACGTCAACACGGACTACCAACCATCTGAATACAACACCATCACAGAATGTAATGCATACGGCAATATTGGGAATGGTATCCACCTCGACAAAACTTCAGACAGCGAGATATCATACTGTACTGCATATGGCAATACTGAGAATGGCATCGTTATTGGCAGAACATACGGCCGCCGCAACATCATCACAAACTGCGATGTATACAACAATGATGGGGCTGGCATCCACCTTCAGGGACAATCAGTAGAAAACAACATCATCGCAAACTGCACTGTACACGACAACAATGTTTTTGAGACAAATATTTTCTTAATCACTGCCGGTATCCACCTTAATGGGGGTAACAACAACGAAGTCACAAACTGTACTGTATCCAATAATAATGGAATGGGCATCTTCCTCTCCAGTTCTCAACAATGTACGTTGATCGACAACACCATCAGCAACGATGATTTCCTTGTTTTTGGCCTGGCAATAGAAGATTATCTGCATAATATAGGCACATCAAACATGATCAATGGAGAACCCATTTTCTATCTCATTGGACAAAATGGTGTCGAACTGAATGAAGCACATAACTTCGGTTTTCTAGCACTGATAGGCTGTACCAACATGATAGTAAAGAATTCAGAGATATACGGTATGCTACTATTTGGCACCGCTACTTCAACGATATCCAATGTTGACTGTCATGGTAGTTTCGCTGGTCCCTTAATTCTCGGGTCATTATATAATAATTTCATAGACTGCGATATATACAACAGTATATACGGCATCACTCTTTTGCTATCTTCCGACAATACCTTTACGAACTGCAAGGTACACGACAATATGTACGGCTTCACCTTCGCCATGGGGTGCACAGGAAATGATGTTTTAAACTGCAATGTATCATACAACACTATCTGTGGCATATCCAGCGATCAGTCTATGACGGGCGAGATATCAAGCTGCACTGTATACAACAATGGTGCAGGCATTTACTTAGTAGGGTCTCCAAATAATCTTATTTATAACAACTATTTCAACAATCCAGTTAATGCATTTGACGATGTAAGTGCAGGAACTAACACCTGGAATATCGCCAAGACTGCCGGGACGAATATAGTAGGTGGTCCATTCCTAGGTGGAAACTTCTGGAGCGACTATGCTGGTGAAGATACTAATGGAGATGGGCTTGGAGATACGTTGCTTCCATACAACTGCAATGGCTTCATAGCAAATGGCGGAGACTCTTTACCATTGGTTCAGGTTCCTGTTGTGCCCGCTGTAGTCAGTATATCCCCATCAACGCAGACAGTGAATAAGGGAGAGGCATTTACGTTTTCGGTTTATGTGGAACCCGGTGATACGCCAATAAAGGGTATGGCATTTAGGACGTTGTCCTTCGATCAAACCCTCATCTATGTAGATTCAATAGTCGAAGGAGATATTGCCGAGCTGAATCCGTTCGATCCTGGCATTATTGATAACGTCAATGGTGAAATCACTGACGCATACGGTTTTGTAAAAACTGGTACAGTTACTACCCCTGGTTCTTTTATCGTTGTCTCGTGTCATGCGTTACAACAACTTGGAACATCAGACCTGGTTCTCATTGAAGTTGATATTTCGGATGTAGATGCTCAGCCAATTTCGACTACTGTAAACAACGGAGAAGTAACCGTAGAGCAAATATACCACACTCTCGACATTACTATTGTTGGAAGCGGCACAGTAATTTGCGATCCTATTGGTGATCCACCAGGAACATACGAAGAGAATACAGTTGTTACATTGACGCCAGATCCTGCTGTTGGATGGGTATTTGCTGGTTGGAGTGGACCCGATGCTAGTGAAATTGTTGATAGCACTATCACTATGACGAAAAACATGGAAATAACGGCAACATTCATATTCGGTGATGAAGAGCCTCCGGTGATTACAGGCATTACCCTGACAACCTCTGATCCCCTTGACACAGACCCTCTCTTTGGCTGGGAGAAAGTCACATGTACTGTAACCGATAACGTGGAAGTACGTGATGTCAAACTTGTGGTGACCTATCTAGAGACCACTCCAGTAGATTATCCAATGATCAAAGACGGTGATACATACTCCTATGAGATAACACTTACTGATGTCGGAGACTACACCTAC
>JAUXAU010000116.1 GCA_030619765.1 Thermoplasmatota archaeon | reverse complement strand
ACAATAACTCCTAGACTTTCGAAATCATCGCCTTCGATTTTTGCCAGTAGATCATATTCTCCAAACAACGGATGGAGTTCAACAACCTCTGGTACCTTAGAAAGTTTAGTGTATACATCATGTTCATGCACAGGTGCAATGGTTATTAGAACAAAACCTATCGCCATATCTATTTCCCCTTTTTTTCATTATTTGAAATAACTTAACTGTTTTTAATAGTTTCATGCTAAAAAATTCAGGATGAGGCAAATGAAAACAGACTAATCTACAAGGAAAAATATACAAAACGAAATAAGAACAACTGTAGACAGTCTTTCCTCATCCAACAGATCATACTGCATAAGAGAAGGTCTTAGTTTCATTCTACTACTTTTTTGTTTACTGGTTTTCCTATGTCTCCACCTGGAACTATTATAAGGTTTTTCTCTCTAGCTATTTCTGCAAGAGTCTGAAGTTCTCTCAGCCTTAGTGCAGTTGGTGTTTTTTCGTAAAGTTTTGCTGCTTCAGTCATTTTCGCTGACGCTTGAAATTCCCCTTCAGCTATAATTATTCTTGATCGTTTCTCTCTTTCTGCTTCAGCCTGTTTTGCAATGGCTCTTAGCATTTCATCAGGTAATGCCACATCTCTAATTGTTACAGCAGAAACTTTTATTCCCCAGGGATCTGTGCCTTGATCTATGATTGTTTGAAGGCTTTTGTTTAGTTCTTCTCTCTTTGATAATAGTTCGTCAAGGCTTTGTTGTCCAAGTATATCTCTAAGTGTGGTCTGCGCCAGTAAGCCTGTAGCAACTTCATATCTCTGAACCTCAACAATTGCTTTTTGCGGGTCTGTTACTCTAAAATAAACCACCGCGTCAACATCAACGGTGACATTGTCCTTAGTGATAACTCTCTGTTTTGGAACGTCAATGACTCGCGTTCTCAAATCAAGTTTTACTGCTCTATCAATTATTGGTACAATGAAAACAAGTCCCGGACCTTTGATGCCTAGCAATCTACCTAATCTAAATATGACAATTCTTTGATACTCTGCCATTATTTTTATCGCTGAAGCAAGCAGCATCAGAAAAAATATGATTACAATGATTGCTATGCTTATGATATTAACATCTATCACTCATATGCCTCCGCTGAGACAACGGTTCTGGATTATTAAGTGTTTCCGCAGAGGCCCTTGTTTTCCAGTTCGGTGGTTTAGTAAAACCTTCGAAAATACCATCGATATCTGAGTAATGCCTACAAAAAAGGCAGATATTAAGAAGAATGTTGCAGATCACTCGTTAAGGAATAGTTTAGCGGCACTCATTGTTGAAGAGCAGGGTTGATTTAAAGTACATTCAAAAGTTTTTAGGGCATAAAATACCAATACACAAAACTATATAATCCCCATTCGCTTGTGAGGAGTAAAGACCTAAACAAAATCTAAAATCCTTTTGGATTTAATTTCTAAGGTGGTAAAAGAGGATTAAAGTTCAACCAACTGTATAACCTCGGTTTTTACAAAATCAAATTGAATAAAGGGAGGCGATTGTTTATGGAGAAAATCAAAATCGGTATCGTAGGTATTGGTAACTGCGCCAGCGCATTGCTTCAAGGCATCGAGTACTATAAAGACAAAGATAGCAAAGAGGCCATTGGATTGATGCACTATGACATCGGCGGCTACAAGCCCTATGACATTAGAGTAGTATCTGCATTCGACATAGACAAACGAAAAGTCGGAAAGGATGTATCAGAAGCGATTTTTCAACTCCCCAACTGCACCACAACCTTCTGTAAGAATATCTCAAAGAAAGGAACCATCGTCCAGATGGGCAGGGTTTTAGATGGCTTTGCCGAACACATGGGAAATTACAATGGAAAATACACCTTTCTTTTATCCAACCGAAAAGAGGCAAGTAAAAGAGATATAGTTAAGGAACTCAAAAGATCCGGTGTCGAAATCCTCTTAAACTATCTTCCAGTGGGATCTGAAAAAGCCGCTAAATTTTATGCCGAATGTGCATTAGACGCCAGTGTAGGATTCATAAACAACATGCCTGTATTCATCGCCAGCAACCCTCAATGGGGCCGACGATTTGAAGAGAAAGGAGTACCTGTTATTGGGGATGATGTAAAATCCCAGCTTGGCGCCACTATAGTGCATCGAGTGTTAACCAATCTTTTTAAGAAGAGGGGCGTGAAACTTGAGCGTACCTATCAACTCAACACCGGAGGGAACACAGATTTTCTGAACATGCTTGCCAGAAGCCGTCTGGCTTCCAAAAAAGTGTCCAAGACTGAAGCTGTGCAATCTCAAACTAAAAAACGATTGAAAGATGAAAACATTCACATCGGCCCCAGTGATTGGGTGGCATGGCAGAAAGACAACAAAATATGTTTCCTAAGGATGGAGGGTAAACTTTTTGGTGATGTTCCTATAGATCTCGAATTACGTCTTTCTGTAGAAGATTCTCCTAACTCGGGGGGAGTGGTGATAGATGCGATAAGGTGCTGCAAATTGGCACTTGAAAGGGGTAAGGGAGGTGTTCTGTGTTCTCCTTCGGCCTATTTTATGAAACATCCACCACGGCAGTTCACTGATGATGAGGCATATCGATTAACAGAGGATTTCATTAAAGGAAAAAGAGAAGATTAAACATGAAATGCTTAATCATCGCTGCTGGACAGGGGAGGAGACTGTCAGCTAAGGGTGATTCAAAGCCCCTTATTCCACTTCTGGGGTTATCCCTTATTGAACGGGTAGTATTAACTGCAAATAAGGCCGGTCTAACTGATTTCTATGTGGTAACAGGGTACAATGGTGAAAAGGTAAGGCGTTTTCTGGACAGATTTAGCCGGAGGAAAAATATAAAGATAACCCATATCACAAATGAAGAATGGGAAAAGGAAAACGGTATATCTGTCCTTAAAGCAAAAAACATGCTTAAAGAAAATTTTATCCTGATGATGAGTGACCATGTTTTTGATGAATCGATACTTGTGGAACTGAAGGATAAAAAGATAGCGGATGATGAGGTTATACTAGTTGTAGATTATAATATCAAAGCAAATGAGCTTGTTGATGTTGATGATGCGACAAAAGTTATCGTTAAAAATGATAAAATTGTAGATATAGGAAAGAATATTAAAAAATACAATGCATGGGATACTGGTATTTTTCTATGCTCCCCGGCAATCTTCAGTGCCATAGAAGAAAGCTCAGGTAATGATGATGCCTCCCTCACAGGTGGAGTGAGGGTATTGGCTAAAATGGGAAAGGCTAAAATCCTTGATATTAATGATGGTTTCTGGATTGATGTGGATGATGAAGAGGCATTTAAAAAAGCCGAAGGTAAGCTTTTAGGTGCTTTGGAAAAACCCTCCGATGGACCTATATCAAGATATTTAAACAGACCTGTATCAACTAGGATTTCAAAGTATCTTGTAAAGACTAATATCACACCAAATCATATTTCGTTTTTTTCTTTCGTCCTTTGTTGCATAGGTGCATTTTTCTTCTTTTTGGGAGAATACCCTTATTTATTATTAGGGGCGGTACTAGCCCAAGTATCATCTGTTGTTGATGGTTGTGACGGTGAAATAGCGAGATTGAAATTCCAAGAGACGGAGTTTGGCGCATGGTTTGATGCTGTTTTAGATCGTTATGCAGATGCTTTCCTTCTTTTCGGTTTGACTTATTACGTTTATTTTCCAAATAGGAATCTCCTGTATCTCTTTATCGGGTTTCTTGCGATCATTGGCACCTTCATGAATAGTTATACTGCTGACAAATATGATGGCTTGATGAAGAAAAAAATCGGGTCAAAAGGGCATTATTTCAGAATGGGTCGTGATGTTAGGATATTTATTATATTTATTTTTGCAATATTAAGTATACCCTTTTTATTTCTAGGGGAAATGGTAAATCTACCTTTCTTGGCAATTCTTTTAATCGCTATTTTGATGAATGCAGAAAACATTAGAAGAATTATAGTTCTATATAAGAATGGATAGTATTGATTGTGTGAAGAAGACGATTGAGGGGTTTATTGAAAAATCTCTTGTTTCCGAAGATCCGGTTCATGCAAAGAACACGTTGGAGTGGTTGCTTAAATTAAAGCCTGATGCTGATGATGCTTTAAAAATAGCTGCTTTAGGTCATGATATTGAAAGAGCTATTGAACATCGGAAAGTAAAACGTCAGGATTATAGGAATTACGATGAGTTTAAAGAAGCTCATGCTTTAAATAGCGCCAGGATTCTAGAGGAAATAATGAAGGAGTGTAATATAAGGAGAGAATTGATTGACGACGTCTGTTTTCTGGTTAGCCATCATGAAACAGGAGGCGATAAAAGAGTCGATGTTTTAAGAGATGCCGATAGCATCTCGTTTTTCCATGTAAACCTGCCCTATTATTTTGTCAGAAATGGTATAGAAGAGACGAAAAAGAGGTGTTTATGGGGATACAAGAAGTTACCCAAAAACCTGCAGGAGGTTGTGGTTAAGTTTAATTATAAAAATAAAGAACTTGAGTCTCTTGTAAAAGCTTGGATTGCTGATAGTTAAGAATGATAACGTCGTCATTTTGCATAACAGTTTGTATCGGCCTTGGGCTTTAGAACGATGTGAAACAGGCAAATATGATTTAGTTCATTGTGGATTGCACGAATGGCAGGCAAAAATAATACAATCTACCGGTAAATCCAGATAAACCAGATCAATATCAATGGGAAGCATTATGAGATCCAGAAGCCAAGCACATAATAACTTCCAGCATAACGCCGTTCCAAGATACGAAGATGATTAGGGAGGTTGAGGAACGAGAAAAGGAAATAAAGAAAATGTGGGAAGAAAAGTTAAAAGATAAAAGTAAAAAGGAGGTGAATAAATGGTTACAAAAGATAAAATAAAAGGAAAGAAATCGAGGACGAAACATGAACTAAGTTCATTCAAGAACGAATTCCGTAAACACCTGACTACTTTTATAACTGGTGCCTTTGCCTTTGTCGCAGCATTGCTATGGAGGGACGCTATAAAATCGCTGTTAGATAGGACTATGCAGTGGATGCCCGAAGGTGATGAAGTATTTTACCAGTTTTTTACTGCTATACTGGTTTCCATTGTTGCGGTAGTAGCAATAGTGATAATAAGCAGGATATTAAAAGTAGAGGAGAAATAATAATTTTACCATTTATGAGTAGGTGATAAAAATGGTATTCAAATGAAAAGGAATTACCGAGAAAGAATTAGCTAAAAAAGTTGCACCTGAAAAACCTGATTTTCAGCTTAGTCAATCAGAGACTAATCTACTGGATTTTTTACAAGGCAAATGCTAAAAGGATCTAAATATCACACAATAAACATGTTATAAGAAAAAAAGAAGAAGAGATGTATAATCTTCTTACTTCTTTTTCAGATACGGAAGACCAGTTCTCTTGTTAACGCCAACTACCATATTATCGGGTTTGTCACATGGTGTACCGCTTTTCGGTGTTCTCTTGCTAAAGTAATAGATCGTCTGGATTCTTCCACCTTTAAGTTTCACATCTTTCTTGTAAAGGGTCCAACCTTCATGTTTAAATACCATAAAGTATACCTCCACATCAGGAATGAGTATCTTGCTATTTAACAATTTTCATATTTCTTCTTGGACCTTTACCATTTTTAATCTTTCTTCTTCCGAGATTTCTTCTTAGCAATGTGTTTTGGAATTTCTTCTGGTTTATCTTTCTTTTTAAACCAATCGAATATCGTCATTTTATATCTCTCAACTTTCTAAATAACTTACCCCTTTATAAACACCGTTTTTACCCTTAATTTCTATCCGTTATCTAATTATTTCTTCTTCTGTTTTACTTTAAAATATTTGGCGCATTTTTCACAACATGTGATTTTACTTCCAAAAATTGTTTCAATTTTTCTTAATTCTGACTGTTTTACTCTCTTTTTACAGACAGAACAAATTTTTGCAAACCACATCTGTTTCAACATCACCTATTATCTGCCTATAAACTTTTCTTTCTTAACAAAAAGGAATGACATAGGCTTTGAGTAAAAATACAGAACGTACGACTTTATGGTGGAAATAGTATTATAAACTACATGTTTGTTCAAGTTATTTTAATAATTGGAAATAATGCTCATGAGGAAGTGAAACTATATGGTAGAAGTAAAAATAGAAAACATTGTAGCATCTACAATATTTGCCGAGAAACTAGACTTAGACATGATAGCAAAATCATTAGAAGAAGCTGAATACGAACCAGAGCAATTCCCTGGGCTGGTTT
>JAUXAU010000131.1 GCA_030619765.1 Thermoplasmatota archaeon | reverse complement strand
GCAAAAGGAAATGGTAGTATGAAACGAGGGAATCTTACAATCTGGCAGAAATTACGGAACAAACGAATAGCGAAGAAACGTGCTCCAGGTGAACGACCATTCAGTGTTATCAAACGAACATTCAATGGTGACAGAACATTTGTGAAAACTCTCTCTCGTGTTCGTGTTAAGGAAATGTTCAAGTGTTTTGCCTATGATCTTTATCAGCTGGTTACCTTGGAACGGAAACGGGTTAGCGTAAGCCAGGTCAACAATTAAAAAATAGCAGAAAAAAGGGTTAAAAAACCAGGAAAATAAGAGAAAAACACAAGATAATGCAGGATTTAGCGTGATTTCACACGTTGAGATGGAAAAATGAATAAAACAGAAGGTTATTCAAAGTCCTCTATAGAAATGAAATACCAAGCCAACAAAGGGAAAATCTGTAGCATACCTGAATGTAACAATTTAGCCAGGGTAAAAGGATTGTGTGCTACTTGTTATATAAAAAGAAAAAGAAAAGAAAAAGAATTACTATGAAATTGAGATTGAATTGGTTGATCTGTTATTTCATGTTCATGGCCGCTGTGATTGCGATCGTAGCGATGTTACGACATTCCATAAGTTGACAACCGTTAACACGATATGTGGGTTAAGTTTCTGCTATGAAGTATGTCAAATAGCATCATTTATTAAATATGTCAAATTAGACTGATGCATTACAGAAATTTCCATACTTTCTTTATAAAGAGAAACAGAAAATTTACATACGTTTTCTGCGTTCATTTATAAGCATATGCATACTTTTTCTGTCATCCGTATGTATTTCTTTATAAACAACTGTATGAATCGTATGCAAATTCCAACTGTCAACTGTTATCACGATATGTAAGTCAAGGCTATACAACCAAATTGGTTGATCTACTATTTCAAAAAGTGTGTAAAAAGTCCATGATTAATTTGACTTAATACGCAAAAATGTAACGTTACGTTACATTACTTTTCGAATTCTATCTCGTCCATTTCTTTCTTTTTTCGTTCTCGATATGTCCGCACTCTTTCTTTTCCTTGTTCCCTAATTTTTTTAATATATTCATCTGCATCTTTCTCGGTTTTTATCCTCTTGGTTTCTGGTTCGTAATATTCGATTATCCCTGACAACGTATCAACTAAACATTCTGGTATTTCCTCTGCCTTACGAGTCAATTTCCAATAGAACGAACTAGGATTATCTGACCATTTAACATAGCCTACGTTTGTAATTCCGTTCGGCTTTAAAGGAAGTGCTACAAGTCCCTTTCCTTTAAATTGGTCAAATTTTATGGCTTTATGCGTAATTTCTTCAAGTTCAGAAACTCCCTCTTTTCCAATATAATGTCTGTAGTCATTTCTTGAATATCTGTCAAGAGGCGGGATACTTAGGAAGCAGGAAACCATCGCGTTCCTTCTAAACGTCTTATCTAAAGCGTACCAATCGTGGGTTAAAAATATGCTATAAACAACTCCCTCGCCAATTCCTGTATCTCTGAACATTAAATGTCGCAGGGAAAGGAATTGTCTCTGCTCTAGGGGTTGAATTCTTACTCCACTCGCGTCATCAAATATAACTATCTGAATAGGTTTTTTGGCATCCCACCCTAACTTGGGGAATCCTTTAAAAGCAAGAAACATCAACGTCTTTAGCGGATATTCATTGGTATAGATCGCATTACAATTTTCTTTTCCATACCACGAACAAATCTTAGAGATGACATTCTCTGCTAGTGTAGTTTTTCCCATTCCCATCATACTTTGTAAAATTATTGGGAGTTGTTTGATCCTATGTTTCCCTCCCGTATATCCCTTGAATAGCTCATCTTTATCAAAGTGAAGATAGTCGTAAAATTCTTTGGTATAATCTGGGAACATGCTAACTTCGCTGCTCTTGTTCATTTTTTTATACCTCTTTATAATAATTAGTATAATATATTTTTTTGATTTAAATACTTTTACAGGGGGATTGTTGCCTCTATTTATTTAACATTCCCATTCATCATTTGAAATAATATTCCAATATCTTATTGTTCAACCATGGTACCTTTGGATCAATTCATTTTTTCTTAATTTTCTCGTTTATCCTGAAATAAAGGCATCAATTCAGATGGATACCGGTAAAAAGCAAATGTGAATCTTTTCGCCTTCTCGCTTTTTTAACGTTCATTACAGAATACAAGATAGCCATAATAAGAAATTGTAGATGCAGTTATTGGGACTGGGTATGAACAAGAATACACTAAAGAAGCAGTAAGTCAAAGAATAAACAAAGAATTTGCAAAACTGCAAAAACTTTGCTTTTTCCAATTTGAGAGTAGTAAGCCTCTATTAATACACATTGAACTTTGGTATAGAACTGAGGTAACTCTTCCTTAGATCCCTATGGTCGATGTGGTAATAGATGTCAAATACCTCTTTCGGCTTGTCCCCCCTGAGCTCCCCGATAAACTCCCTGCTCATCCCCGCCTGTCGGAGATACGTAGTGAAACAATGCCGGAAATTATGGATCGTGAAATGATCTACTATCCTCTTTGAATTCTTGTCATGGATACCAAACTGTGCCGCCCATTTTGCAATACGAAGAGCAATAGATGCATTGTGTAACCTGTGACCAGATTCAGTTACAAACAATGCAGATTCCCCTGGTTTTGCTATCATCTTACGCATTGCCAACCATCGCTTCAAAAGACGCTCAGTCTCCTCATCAAAGTACACTTTTAGATTCGTGCGTTTATAGAACCTGCTATCTTTCAATGTAATAGAGTTATCATCGAAACATATTTCATCAACATCAAGGCTCGCCAACTCATCGCGTCTCAATCCAGTTTTAACGAACACTATGCAGATAGCTTTATCCTCGAGGTTAATGATACTGTTCAGAAAATGCGACATCTTTTCCACGTCTATAATCTTTCGCTTTGCAGAAACGACGCCCTTTTTGTACGATTTAAGATTCATCTTTCTAACCGTGAGAACAATATTCTGCTTGATAACCCCATCATATTCCAAATAGGAATAAAGATGATTCAAAGCAGAAAAACACACGTTAAAACGAGAAAACGAACGCACTCCATTATCCCTCAGATGATCCATAAACCCCTCAAGCAGATCCTTGTTTTCCATTCCATCCACATCTATAAGCTGGTGCCTCTTACTGTTAAGGAACCGCCTGAAAACCTTAACCACATTGGTATATATCTCAATAGTATTCTCCGCCCTCCCCTGACGTATACAATGCTTGACAAATTTCTCTATAATCTGGTCATCGCTTACCTTATCCATATAAGACCCCCCTTAATTCTCTTAACAAGCCCATAACTGAAGAGATTATCTAACTGATGATTTATAGCCCGTACCGATGCAGCATCACCAGGGTCAACGTGCAAAAGATCAAGCAACTCATGTTCCTTGACAACATCTCTTTCTTTTAGGAGTTCGATGAGTTTAGGTTCATACTCCCTGACACCTTCAAAAGAGATTTCATCCTGGAACTGAAGGTTTTTCAACTCCTTAATCTCTTCTGCATATCTGTCAGTCAATGTATCCAACGACTCAACCCGCTTAGAGAGTTTATGGTTTTCATTCCTTAAATGGGTGTTTTGCCCCTCCAACTCACCTAACCGTTTGTTTAAATCTCCTTGGGAGGCGCCCATGCTTTCATCTCCGATGTAGTTTTCTACAATATTTAAAACATATTGGGATATAGACATCCCTGATTTTTTCGCCAGCTTTTTCCATCTATCAGCCATCTCATTCGTAGGCACATAAACATAGATGGACCTTTGCCCTACAGGAGTTCTTCGTTCAGTCATAAAATTCTACCAATATTATATATATCGTATTGGCTTATATAGTTTACCCGTAGACTATTAACGAAATGCTTATTATTTTCTTGTTCATTTTTTTCCCCCAATGTTATATATTTTATATGAGCATTATAATATATAACGTATTTGGAGATGGAATTAAAAAAAATTTGGCATTTTACACAGTTTATACTAATTTTTCTCTAAAATTGAATTTCTTTGATTCGAATAGAATTTTAGAGCTACTTGATCAAAATTTCTCCGGGAAAAAAGACACGGACCTGGCG
>JAUXAU010000014.1 GCA_030619765.1 Thermoplasmatota archaeon | reverse complement strand
CCATGACTCCAGGTTACGGTAACACTACTCACACCAATATTATCATCTGGTGTCACATCAAAGGTGTATGTGTCACCAGTGGTTCCAGTTGTGGGGCTGTCATCCGTAAGTGTCGGATTATCGTTATCAGAAACAGTTACGTCTTCCGTGCCGGTATTATTCCAAAGATCGGCTGTATCATTTGCAGAAATAATATAATGCAACAATTCAGTAGTATTATCAACTGTAATTGTGTTCTCAAAGTAATTAGCACCCGCAGGAGTCATAGAAACATTCGTATGACCGCCAGAACCATACCAATATTCAACCCATATAGTATCAAGACCAGAGCCGTCAGTGATACTAGCATTAAACGTAAAACTATCACCAGTATACGCAGGACCAACAGTATTATCTGTTATCTCAGGCATAATGTTACAAATAATATTAAAGGAAGCATCAATCCAGAAATACTGATTCACTGGCGGACCCAAATAAATCCACCCTTGTGTGTATGTGTAACTACTCTCTATTAACATATCGGCGACTTTTGCAGTAGCATTCCACAACTCAACAACATCATACTCGCTATTATCTACATCACTTGCATCCCAAGAAATTGTTATATCTGGAACATAGACAAAACTACCATTATCCCACTTCACCGTCAAATTCCAAACCTTATATACATCAGGATAATTACGGTAATCCTTGTCTAATAGGTCATATGGGGTTGTTAGGCCATCGTCAAACCATGCACGAATATATGGGGGAAATGGTGCTGGTGGTTTTGGTGCATCATGAATATCAGGCGATCCTCCATCATTGGCCTCAGGTGCCTCACCAAACACTACGTTATCGTTTCTACCACTGGGTTCAGTAACGTTCAACTGGACATCCCATACTATGCTTCTAGGTCCATCTAAACTATTGAAACCCTCTTCATTATACTCACTTAAATCATTTAGAGTATCATCTGCTGAAATAGTGATATCAGCCAACGAAAGCATACCTAGTGCACTAACTGCAAACAATATTACTACTCCGAAAACAACAGCCTTCTTCCAAAAATCCATAGCTTTTAATCTATATGTTCTTCCTTCTTTTTTCATGAAATTGCCTCCCTGGGCATATTTATTGAAATTTATATTATAGAATTGTAATTATATTCACCATTTAAATATCTTTCTAAAAAAAGTTATGTAAATATATTAATGAATACAAGAGTTGTTAACCTGATAATAATAAATGAAACAAAAATATTAATTTCTTTTAAATTCATAAATTTTTTTATTTTACTATCCACATTGACATAAACCTATACAGTTTTAAATGACATTTGTAACATTTAATTTTTAATTATTCTTTCAAATAAATTTATTACAATTTATCCAACAATGCACTTACCATAAGTGGTAAAAGAATGGTTGCATCTCCTTCAATAGTAACATTATCTGCCTTTTCTGTAACCTTCCCCCAAGATATTGCCTCCCTCGTCTGAGCACCACTCAGACTTCCATCATATTCTACTGCAGTTGTAACATAAACGACATGATCCAAACCTCCTCTGAACTGATTCCACCATATTGTATGATGTTTGGAAATGCCACCACCAACAATAAAAGCCCCAGTTTTCTTAGCATCAAATACAATGTCAGAGATTTCCTGCTCATCCTGAAATAGATCAATTACAATATCCCTATGCTCTTGATAGTACATCCAAAGCTGTGAACCAAACGCTCCATCGGTGATACCTGGAACATATATTGGTATCTGGTTTTTCCAAGCCCAATATATTATTGAATCTTTACTATACTTTTCAAGTCTTTTTCCAAATTCCCAAATAAGGTCTTTGGTTGACCATTTTTGTTTTATAGTAAATAATTCTTGTAAAATAGGCTGCATTTTTTCTTCAAGTATTGTACCGTAGCACTCAAGAGGAATAAAGATATTACCAAGACGATTTACCCCTTTTTTGTGAAGCTCTTTATCATCAGCCATAAACGATCCATGAAAATAATCCTTCCATACCCGAGCCAGATCATGATCAAGAGTCCCTGCAGTGGTTATCACAACGTCAAAAAGCTTTCTTTTTAACAGTTCCTTAATAACGCCACGGGTCCCTGTTGAAACTATACAAGCAGGAAATGATAAAAATTTTACGCAATCTTTTTCGTTAATCATCTTTTCAAGGATGTCAACGCCAACGGCAACCTTCTTTGCACTAAAACCTCCTGACTCATAAAGCTCTTTTACCAACTCGTTTGAACTCATACCTTTTCTAAGTTTGATATCCTTTACTGCCTTCATACGTCCACCTAGTATATCACTAACGCCCCATAGCCAACGCACGATGTACTTGGATACACCTCACATGAATTACCGTACTTTAAGAGTTCTGCCTTTGTTGCTCCTAATTTTTTTGCCGCAACAAGCATTGCTGATACAGGGCCATAGCCGCACATTGTAATATTATTAGCCTGAACTGTACTTATAAGACCCTCTGGATCCATCTCTAAAATCTTAGAAATTGCAAGCTTATCTTGTTTATCAGCATATTCCTCTACTTTCATTCCAGGAGGAGGCATACTCATATAATTAAACCCTGCGTGGGAGAAATCACTACTTGCAATAATTACGATATTCTTTTCAGATTTTTTTATTGCCTCTGCCAAAATATTTCCAACTTCAGATGATGTTTCATAATCTTGCATCATCATTACAATTGGTACAAAGTCAAATATTTTATCTTTGGCAACAAACTGTAAAAACGGAAGTTGCACTTCGATGCTATGTTCATGTGCATGGGCTGTTTCATCTTTATCAATAGTACCAGTATGAATCTTCTCAGCAAGTGATGCATTAATGGGTACTTCGCCAAGCGGTGTTTCCCATTTTCCTGCAGTCATTACTGAAACTCCTGAACCCCTTCCGGTGTGATTTGGGCCAAGAATGATAAAGGTATCGGCAAAACCATTTTTTGCAAGTTCAAAATACGAATGAGATGCAATAGCACCAGAATAGACAAACCCAGCATGCGGTACAACCACACCCATAATGTTCTTTTCACCTCGACCAATTTCTGGAAGGACTCCACATCCACGGGCATCCAAAAAACATTCTTTTACCTGCTCTCTTAAACTACTTTCAGTTCCAGAATAGAACTGACCTGCTACCACAGGTTTTCTTATATTTTCCAGCGTAAAACACCTCCTTTATATATAAGTGATATAAACATTAAACTTATGCACAAAATATAAATACGGTAGATTAATACGGGATAAAAACCAGGCTGGGAGAACCATGGAAACTGTTTGTCACATTGAGATTATTAAGGACGGGAGAGAGTTTGTCGCCAGAGCGCATTTAGCAAATGGTTCAATAAAGGAATACCGCCATCAGATTTTTGAAGACGTACTAACAGAAATGGTTATCGACCTTCAAGAAGAACTAAGTGAATAATTTTTTTATTCGGGTTCATTTTTATGAATAATTTTTTCGATTTCGTTCTTTGATGTCTCACCTTTTAATTTCTTCTTCTCACGATATGCAATTATTGATACACCTATAGTACAGACTATGGCAGTCCCTAGTATGACGACGAATGCTACGTCTTTAAAAAATCCATCCATACCTGGCATCAATTTTTCTATAAAACCGGGACCAAAACTCAGTGCAAGAATAGCCGCAGCAAGCCCTCGGGGCATCATCACTATCATGGTTTGTTTATCATCCTCTTCAAACCCTCCTCTATACGTTGAAATCAGTATAGCAAGGTATCGCGTTGCAAGCAGGACAAGTAAAATAGCTATTCCAAATAGTATAAATTCAATCTTTTGAAAACTCACCACCAATCCAAGATAAACAAAAAAGAATGTTCTAATGATAAACGAGATCAATGAATGAAAATGCTTTGTCTCTTCATCCATCTCAAACCCCTTACCACCATAATCAAGCATCTTCAACACTTTCTTTCCATTTCCTAGTATAAGTCCAAACACAAGACAAGCAATTGCTCCAGCTCCCTCTCCACCCTTTTCTACACCAACAAGTAACGTTGTTAAGGAGTAGACCAGAAATACAACAGCCAGGGTTATTACATAAGAGAATTGCTCTTTTCTTACCTTATTCATAATGGGCAACCATAAGAGCCCTAAAACAAAACCCATAACTGCACCAACTGAAAAGGTACTGACCAGATTACGTACCCCAAGGCCAAGATCAATGCCTCCTGCAAAGGTTATCATATAGAATGCTGCGAGGACCACAACAATACACAATGGATCAGTGATTATGCTCTCAATAGAGAGTGCCATTTTTGTCCTTTCCTGTAGGTTTTGTAATCTACTTGCAAGCGGGATTACTATCGGACTACTGGTTCCGCCAACAATCGCTCCAAGTATTACACCAATTACCACGCTGTTTCCCAAAGGAATACTTGGCATTACTGTTGCCGATAGTGCAACTACGATTGCCATGGTTGCAAGAACACTTAAAGTAAAAGCACTTATTGAAAGTAATAATCCTCTTGGTGCTCCCTTAAAAAGCTGATAGAGATCGGTATTGATACCGCCATCAAATAATATTATAACAATAGCGATAGCTGCAAAAAACTTTGAAATGGTCATTAATAGACTTGGATCGATATTTCGAACATTAAAAATAAATCCGATAATCAAACCAAAAACAAGCAACCATACAATGCTGGGAATCTGTGTTCTATTGAAGATAAAATTTCCTATAAATCCAAGGATCATTATTGCCCCAAGAATTATAAGAGCAAGGGTAATGTCTAACATAAAGTGTTAATACAGAGTAAAAAAGTGAATTTAAAGCTTCTCTTTTATTTTAGAGACTTGGCAGCAAAAACATTATCAGTATAACAAATATCAAACCATACATTATGTACATTAGCATTTTTCTTTTTTTAATCATAGATTGATATTTTTGCTTACATTCATCAGAACAAAGATTCTCTGATATTGGTATGGTTTTTCCACATATCTGACAATGGGTATGTTGCGCTACTTTTTCTGCCATGCTTACCATCCACCATATACAATTCTACTATGAAATACTTTCTTATGATTTGATGACAACGTCACCCTTAACAACATCAATATTAACAAGAGCCTTAATCTGAACGCCAAATTCCTCACTAATTTTCTGAGCACAGTTGCCTTTATCTACAGCTATAAAAACTCCTTCTATAATAACTCCCATCTTTTTAAGAACCGAAATCACTGCTCTTAGTGTTCCACCAGTACTCAAGACATCATCCACAATAACGATGTTATCTCCTTTTTTGAGACCGTTTATAAAGAGTTTTGATTTTGAATAACCTGTCACCTGCTCAACAGAAACTTCATCCGGTAGGCCATATTCTCTTTTTCTTATGATATTAAACGGAAGGTTCATCTCCATTGCCAATACCGAAGCGAGAGGTATTCCCATTGCTTCCATGGTTACAATCCTATCTATCCTGCCACAGTTTTCCATAAGTCGTTTCATTTCATTAGTAACTTCCTTTAACAATCCAGGTTTTATCTCTGGTACACCATCAGTTATAGGATGCACAACATAGTAATAATCTCCTTTTTTTACTATTGATGCCTCTTTTAATGATTTTTTTAGATGGTCTAGGCTCATAGTTCTCCAACCTCTTTACAGATTTTTCTAAAAACTGGAATGAATTCATCTATAATCTTTTTTGTTATCTGTGGCATTATAACAATACGTATGCATGAAAGATGATCTATTTTATTTACCTTCCACCCGTATTCAGATAGCTTGTTCACAACTTCCGGTAGTTTTTTCAGTTTGACGCCGAGAACGTTCATCGTGGGTTTTGTAATGAGATGTAACCCCATATCTGTAATTTTTTCTTCTGTATATTTCGTAATGTTCATGCAATTTTCAACCAATTTTTTATAGCCGCCTACCCCAAGATATCTGGTAACAGCGTATGCAGCGGCTACTGGCCCACCTGATCGTGTTCCAAAAATACCCGCTTGCCTTTTACTGCCAATACAAGGTGATTCTACACTTATTTCATCAAGCCATTTTTCATCTCGTATAATGAGTGTCCCTAAAGAAATAACGGAATAACCCATTTTATGGGCATCTGTTGATATTGTACTCACTCCTTTTAATTTAAAATCAAAATCTGGAACTTGATAGTCTAATTTCTTTAAAAATGGTATAACATACCCACCAAATGCTGCATCAACATGAAGAAATAAATTCTCATCGGAGCAAATGTCACTTAATTCAGGAATGGGATCAATGGTTCCAAGCTCAGTTGAACCCGCGATTCCTAAAATAGCAGCAGTGTTGTCATTTATGTTGTCTTTAATTTTTGAAACATCCATATTATAATCACTAGTCAGTGGCACTTTGATGAGTTTCATATCCATAATTGATTCAATCTTTTTAAATGAAAAATGAGAGCTGTCGGCAAGAATTATTTCTTTTTTTCTAGTTAATTGCTTGGCTATCCACATTGCGGTTATATTTCCTTCTGTTCCGCCACTCACAATTTGTCCTGCAGATGTTTTGGGTGCGTGAAGTAAATCTGAGATGAATGTTATCAATTTGGATTCAATTTCTTTTGTTCCAGGAAACAGTTCCGGATCTCCCAGATTGGTTTCTAAAAATTTTAGGTATACTTCTTTTGCAATGGGGTGAGGTTGGGTACACATGGAGCCAAGTATGTGACCGCTTGAAAAGTTAAAATCTCTTTTCTTGAAGGCATTAAGTTCTTTTAATATTTCAACTCTTTTTTTATCGTCGTACAAGGACATTAGTAAAGGTAATTATTATTTATTCAAAAAAGATTCTATGACTTTAACCATCACATTTTAATATAGGAAAATGTATTTTGATTACATGATGGAAAAAGAGCAGAAAGACAAAGCAGAGGAGGTTACATCTTTTCTAAAATTGCCTGTTTATACCCGTGAAGGGAAGTATGTGGGACATGTAAAAAATGTTTTTTTAGATGTTGAAGAAAAAAAGGTCAGCAGCCTACTAGTCACCAACACCAATCCCTCACTTATAGAAGGCAGTGTTGATGTATCTGTTCCTTATCGGTGGGTTAACGCCGTTTGCGACATAGTTATTCTTTCCAATTTCCCTGATAAGGTGGCAACAAGAAAAAATGAAGAAGAATCTGAGAACCCCGAGAATCAGGAATCAGAAATTGATATGATAGAATAAGGAAATTGTTTATTCCCAACGATTAACAAATACATCGTATTAGACAATATAATAATCCATTTCTTAATTATTAATATTTATAAAAAAATCAATTTAAATGAAAATATTTTTATATCATGTAAATCATATATTATCATGTTGGTGTATTAAAAAGAGTAAGAGCTGCACAACAATATTTAAATACGTGGAAAAACACGTAATATTGTAGAAATATAAAAATGGTGATAAAAAATGGCCAAAAACTTCAGAACAATAAAAGCAAGTTTCATAATGGGCATATTACTTGTCAGTATCCTTGCTGTCTCCATCCCATCAATCTCAGCTGGTCCTTTCGGGATATTAAGTGCTGAGCAAGATGTAGTTCTTTCTGCAGATGTATCAGCCATACAAACGGAATTTAAACCTGTGGGTGGTATGTATCTTATTCCAATTAATATTAGTGTTGCGATTAGGGGTACGTTTTCTAAGCTGATAGCAAGTATTTTTTCAGAGCGAGCAAGTGCAATCATTGAGTTGTCTGCTCAACCAATGAATGAATGGTTTTCTGTTGTTGTTTCCCACAATAGCGTACATGCTGATATTGGTACGAGCTTCCAAAAAGTTGCAGAAGATCCATATCTCCAGGTAACACTTGATGAACGGGCTCCTGCAAAATCAATGGGAAAAATTAAAGTTACTATGACCGCTAGACGACAAAACGCACTTTTGGCCACCATTAAAGAATCGACAACGACTGCTGAAATTAGTTTTACACCGGCATATTTGCCAATAATTAGTGTAACACCAAAGGGAAATTTCAAGCAGACTGCACCTGGTTCACCTGCTGAGATTGAGATTGAACTTGAGAATCTGGGAAATGCTAAAACAGTCGTTGATATGCGCGTCTTGGACGTTCCAGAAGATTGGGTTGCTACAATTTCTGCAAGGGTGACTCTTGGGACTACAGTGCTGGGAGATAATCCAAAAAAAATGGTTATACTGACAGTTCAACCCCCGTATAGCTTTGGATATCACAATGATCGGGAACAAATTGAGGTTGAATTTATCCCAAAATATTACGCAGAACCTAGCGGAGAAGCATTAATTGGAGATCCCCAAGTTGAGCCCTTTATTATTCAGAGCATAGGGTTTTCAACTCCTGGATTTGAAGGAGTCTTTGTCATATTTGCTTTAATTGGCGTGGCTCTCATTGTCAAAAAACGACGACAAAAGATGAAGTGAGATTACATTGAATTGTCTTTGAAAATACAAAACATTTCTCTATCGTAAATTTTCCTTTATTGTCATTTTTTCAATTTTTATATCATCAAAGAAACGTTTTTGTATATCATAAACTATATATTTAATAAGTATCCAATAAAAATATAGTTGATTGTACAATAACCTTTAAATAGACATAAACTAAATAGTATATTAAAAATATATAAATATTACATAAGTGGCGAACGGACCATGGGTAGGATCATAAAAAGTATTTCAATAGGCCTCATAACGTTGGTTTTATCTCTCAGCATATTTGTAGTTAGTACACCTACAACATTAGCAGGTCCACTGGATAAGGTATATGAATGTCAATATGTATTAAATGTAGAGCATGATAGAGTAGCTGCAGAAGCTCCATTTTTGCCAATTGATATGACTATTGATATACCATTGATTATAAATTTGAGAGTAATTGGTATTTATGCTGAAATAATGATGCCAGATTACAAGCCTCCTGCTATTATATTTCTATATGTTAATCACACCCCCTCATGGTGTACTGCTACTATTTCACCTTATTTTCTAACGATATCAACTGAAGCTGATTGGGTATCTCATAATGCAACATTGCATATTAAGGTAGACGAAAATGCACTTGCATTTCAAGATGGTAATGTTGAACTTGAAATAAAAATTGGAGGATTAGGCGCTATATTGGGTAGAACTTTTTATGTTTCTATCCCATTTCGACCAGGATATCTGCCACTATTAAAGATAAATACAGATGCTACGAATCGGTTGATTGAACCTTTGGACACTGCTAATTTCGATATTGGACTTGAGAATTTAGGGAATGCAAAAACAAATGTCACTTGCCGTGTATTAGACATGCCTGAAGAGTGGGAGATATCTATTGATCCAAATACTATCGTCGGAACAAGAAATCTTGGTGACAATCCAAAGAAAACGATTATCCTGATAGTTCGACCCCCATATGGACTTGGATATCATCAAGATCGAGAAGTTATCCAAATTTCAATTGTACCCTCATATTATGGGGACAGTCAATTGGAGGGACAGGAATACCTTTTATCGTTTATCGTTCAGAGCAGAGGATTCTCAACTCCTGGATTCGAAGGAATCTTTGTCATATTTGCTTTAATTGGTATGGTGCTCATTGCCAAAAAACGACACAAAACAAGTAAATATTCTAAGACATCCAAGGAGAGGGGTAAAGCATGAGATACAAAAAATTCGTTGCTATATTGTTCGTTGGTATATTCCTTCTCTCAATTATACCACAGGCTCCAGCAGAACCTGCTGAAAGGGAGAAACTTTACGATAAGTTTTTTACCAGGTTTTGGAAATGGAGCCACGACTCAATCCTCGGTCCAACTATTTTTCAAGCAGGGATTGTGGGGTGGAAGCCATTTCGGTTTCAAGAACCACCTTTTTTTACGGCGAATCCAAATTCCGTTGACATAAGATATCTAAATAATACAGAAATAATCATCTCTTCAATCGGTTATATAAAACAACTTGTTACTCAGAAGGAATATATTACATTTGATCTTGAATTTCCGGAGAATATTTCAGAAATTACATGGTTTTATACTTTCGATCCGCCCGTTATATATCCCGGAGAAGGAAAAACAAACATTTCGACAAAACTTACTATTACCACGAGAATACCTAAAGATCAGGCACTACCTAAGGATTTAGCATTTAAAATAAACGTCACAAGACATGCCACCTTTGGCAATATTTGGATTGTCCCGCAAGATCTTCGAATGATAAATAGAGGACCATATATGGGACCTTTTTGGATTTTTGCTGCAATATCCACCGGTTTTGGTAAATTAAGTGGTAAGACTTCGGAGGATTCAGTTTCACTTGATATCATGGTGAAAGAAAACCGATATCATCTCGCTGAAATCGTGCCACCTGAAAGTGTGGAAATCGGGCCGAATAAACTTATTTCTATACCACTAGAAGTTATAAATCTTGGGAGCCATGTTGATTGTTTTAACTTTAGAGTCAGTACTGATAGTAAACTACTCGTTTCTCCACCTCCCGCCCTTACTCTACAACCAAACGAAGTGGGACATACATCTATCGGTGTTGCATCACTTCGTATATTTAATGACCCTGGCTCTGCACGTTCAATAAATATAGAGGCTTACTCTATTTATGAGCCCGAAAAGGTTTTCAATAACACAGCCACAGTAATAACAAGAGGGGTTTATGTTTCAGTGGTAATTGGTTACTATTTTACGATGTTTATGGGAGTTGTCGTTCTATTCGTTGCTTTCATTTTCTATAGAAGAAGACGGTTTTTGAAAAAAATGTGTAAAAAACCAGAAAAACCATGGACAATTCCTGAAGAGAAAAAACATCTGCAAGAATTGAAGAAAAAAGACAAAAACAAATTTGAAAAAGTAAGATTAATGATGGAAGATGAATACAAATCAGCGATGTTGTGGTATAGGAATTATTGCTACTATATAATAAAACAAAAGAAAAAAGGTAAAAGGCTAAAATTTAAGTTAAAAGAGAAAAAAGAAGTAAAACAGAAAACGGAAAAAATTAAAACCATCGATAAAAAGAAAGAAAAAGAGAGCATATGGATTAAACTTACCAGTTTCTTTAAAAAACCAGAAAAGAAAAAACCAAAACAACCGAAAAAAGAAAAAAAGCCTGTAAAGAAAGAAGAAAAAGTTGAAGAAGATCAAAGAGTAAAAGAAAAAGTGCTTTTGAAAATATTACGTGAACAGAAAAAACAGAAGCGAAAATTAAAAATATAAAATAGTTCGTTTTTGTTACGGTTTGTGAAAATGAAATCAGTTGGTCTACACAATATTTATATATTTTGTAGTATATATTACCTATTGTATGAAAATAAGAGGTAAAAAAACCGTGCCAAAGAAGAAAAAATTACCGTCTTTAGAAATAAAAAGTTTTTCAGGGACGGATATTCTTACAAAACTTAGATTATTTGTAATTTCAATTTTTGCCCTTAGTAGTCTCTCCATAATTTTAGTATTCATTTCCCCCCCGATTTTTGCTCTCCTCGCATTGATAAGTTATTTTATGGTATTCGTCCTTATGGTAAAACTACTGAGGATAAAGAAACTGTAAAATCTACTTTTCCCAAATGCTATTTTTAAGAATTTTTTTGCATAGTGACGATGATAGTAAAAAATAGGATATAATTTGAAACCACGAAAATTTTAAAATATAAATCATAAGAGTTAAATCACATGTATTTTATTCGTGGATATTATGCCAAGGTCTGGGAGGCTAAGAACATTTATTCGAGAGTACAAAGAATCACCAAGATTTGAAAAACTATCGTTTATGCCTCCTTTTCTCATACTCATTGTTGAAGGTGTACTTCTTATACATGCATTTACTATAGATGTACCTGATATAATGGTCGTTGAGCTAACAATGGTTCTGCTGATTATATCAATTGTTGAAATAATTTTTGTATTCGAGGAAATGCATGAACACTATATTAGCAACACGTTTGACCGCATATTAACAATTAGATTGGATGATTTTGTTTTACAACAAAAAGAAAAGAATGTCAAAAAGATTGTTGAAGATTTTATTGATATGCATTCGGAGTACAAAAACAAGAGAAGTGAGATTTACCATATCGCCTGTCAGATCATGGAAACCCACAGAGAAGAAGCATGGGAAGATGCCCTAATAAAGAAACTGAAGGCTTTTATCAAAAGAAGGAAGAAAATGAATGTCGACGAGATACTCAAAGCGTTCATAAAAAAATATCCAACATACAAAAAATATAGAGCCAAGATATATCAAAAAACCTGTCAACTCAAGGGAGTTCCAGAAGATGATAAAGAGAATATATTTAATGGTTAGCTTACACGGATTTTCGTTTCTTCCATGATGAAATGATAATGTCTCTTAGTTCTTCGATGCTTTTTGCCCTTATCCATTCTTCTTCAAAATCAGTTTCTTCAGCGATTTGAACAATCCACATAAGTGAATGGAGATAGAAACTCTGTTGGTCGGGAGAGGCAACAATCACAAAAAACGCATGAATTGGATCAATATCATCAGAAACAATAATGCCCTTTTTGCTTCTAACTAAGATTATCTCAAATTTGTCACGTCCCTTGATAATATGTGAAAAAATAGCGATACCTGGATGTAAAACAATATTGGAATCCTCTTCTCGTTTCTTAAGCAGCATATATAATTTATCTTTATCAGTATCTAATCGATCAGCTAATTTATTGGCAATCAGCCATGCAAATTTATCAGGACGCATATATTTGAAAACGTCTATAACCTCACATTTTTTAATAAGCTGTTCAAATCGTTTCTCAGTGATGTCATCTCTTTCTATTAGAATTTCCCGTAGTTCCTCATCTACTAGGTAACCAGTTGATTTCATCCCTGTAATCCTCTCTATCAAATGAAGGAGAGTATACTCTCTCCATATTTTATCACGAGCAAAGAACCAATACCATAAAAACCCAAAAAGAATGAAAATTCCAACGATAAGCATTGGAACAAGCCCCATCTCAAAGATGAGAAATACGAGTCCAAAAATTCCCGCAAGCTGAACCCAGGGATAAAATGGGGATTTAAATTTTGGTCGATAGTGCCGTATCTTACTTTCTCGCATTATAATAAGTGAAAATATTACAAATAAAAACAACAATATTTTGAGGAGCGAAGCTGTTTTTACAAGGCTTTCGAGGTCTAAAAACAAAATCACGCAAATCATAAAACCAGAGGTAAAAAGTATTGAAAAAGTTGGAGTTCCTCGATTTGATAGCTTTGCAAAAGAATGAGGGAGGAGTTGATCTTTACCCATAGCCATTGGGTCACGAGATGCTGCAAGAATACCAGCATTAGCTGTTGAAATAAATGCTAAAATAGCAGCTATAGCCATAATCGCACCACCAATTCCCCAAAAAATAGGAATACTATCTGCTCCAAGAGAAATCGGTGTGAGAGATGTCGTTAATTGAGAGGGATTTGCTACCCCTATTGTTACAAAAATAACGAGTATGTAGAGAAGTGAGATGATGCCCCAAGCAAGGAACATCCCAAGTGGAATATTGCGTCCAGGTTTCTTACATTCTTCTGCGACACTACAAACTTTGGTTAAACCGCCAAAAGAAACGAAAATAAGGCCTGCAGTTGAAAAAATAGAATCAAATCCATGTGGTGCAAAATTGTTGAAATGAGAAGGCTGAATAAAGAAAACTCCTGCAACGATATAAAAAACAAGAAGGGCAAGAAGACCAATAACCAAAAATATCTGTGTTTTTCCTGTGTGTTTTGTTCCACGGATATTTATGACAGTGAATATTATGCAGAAGAAAACAGCAATCAGTTTCATCTGCATCTCAGTAAAACCAGGATTAAGCAGAACAGCAAACACGCCAATGCCTACTAGGGCAAATGCGCTTTTGAATGCCAGAGAGAACCAGGCGGCAAAACCGCCAATGGTTCCCATCATTGGTCCCATACTTCGATCTATAAAGAAATAGGTTCCACCAGCCTTTGGCATAGCTGTAGAAAGCTCAGCTTTTGATAGTAATGAGGGTATAACCAAAAGACTTGCAATGCCGTATGATATGAGAACAGCTGGACCTGCATACTTAAACGCCAACCCTGGCAATACAAACAATCCAGAACTAATCATAGCACCAGATGCTATACAAAAAATGCCAAGAAGTCCAAGTTCTTTCCTTAAGCCCTTGGTCTCCTCACGCTCACCCATCTATTTAGGGTATAATATACTATCTATATCTATATTCCCTTAAAAGTCTAGCAGAAGTCAAAAAAACAAAGAAATTAAACAATTCTTCCGTTTTTTATCACGGTTTCAACTAGGTTAACACCGAAATGATACGGTATAAACTTGTGATTTGGGCAATCAAGGATAATTACATCTGCTTGTTTTCCTTTTTCAAGACTTCCAATAGTACTATTAAGTCCCAAAGCACAAGCAGCGTTAAAAGTAGCTGCAGTAATAGCTTCAGCAGGTGTCATCTTCATATTAAGACAAGCAAGTTGAATTATAAACTGCATGTTTTCAGTCCAGCAGTTAGGATTAAGATCTGTAGCAAGTGCAACAGGAACACCAAGTTCTATCATTTTTCTTGCTGGAGCATAAGTTTGCTGCATTAACGAAAAAGGAGTGCCTGGAAGAAGCACACCGATAACACATTTTTTTGCCATTTCTTTTAAGCCCTTATCAGAAGACATCAAGAGATGATCTGCACTAATAGCGCCTACTTCTACAGCAAGAGACGCACCACCAGTATCAACGATTTCATCAGCGTGAATTTTAGGGATAAGACCATATTTTTTACCCGTGTTTAAAATTCGTCTCGACTGTTCAACAGTAAATACACCTTTTTCACAGAATACATCACAAAATTGTGCCAAACCCTTCAATCTTGGAAACATCTCATTAATTATCACGTCAACATATTCATCAGCACTATAGCCCTTTGGAACAGCATGGGCTCCTAAGAATGTAGAGACAATATCTATACTGTGACTGTCGTTTAGTTTCTTTAGAATTTTCAAAATTTTAAGCTCTGTTTCAGTTTCAAGTCCATATCCACTTTTTGCCTCGCATGTCGTTGTCCCATGCATAAGCATACTGTCAAGTCGATTTTTACTCTGTCTCAACAGGCTTTCTTCTGGGGCTTTACGTGTTTCATTCACGGTATAAAAAATTCCACCGCCTTTTTTGAGAATGTCCATATATGTGAGCCCTCTGAGCTTCATATCAAGTTCAAACTCTCGTGATCCAGCGAAAACGACATGAGTATGCGGATCAACAAAACCAGGCAATGCTATTTTTCCTTTTGCGTTAATTACTGTTTCCGATTTGTATTTTAGATTTTTACCTACATCAACAATAATTCCATCTTTAACTGCAATTGATCCTTTATTAATTATAGAAAGATTACTCATTTCTTTTTTTGTTCTCGATTTATCTGGGCCTTTTAATGTAATAAGTTCGTTTGCATTTTTTATGAGGATGTCTACTATTTCCATATCTAGCTACCAAACAGTTAAAAGAAGAACCTGGATTAAGGGTTTGCGGTGTATGAGCATGGATAAAATAGTTGAATGTGTTCCAAATTTCAGCGAAGGTAAGGATAAATCCATAATTAATGCAATTTCTGCTGCTATTGAATCTGTTGATGGTGTAAAACTTTTAAACGTTGATCCTGGTGAAGATTTCAATAGAACCGTCTTTACTTTTGTTGGAGAGCCGGAGCCTATTCTTGAAGCGGCTTTTAGAGCATCAAAAGTGGGTGTTGCCCTTATTGATATGTCAAAACACAAGGGAGAACATGCTAGAATGGGTGCTCTTGATGTGTGCCCTTTTATTCCAATTAAAGATGTTATAGATGATGAGTGTATCAAACTTTCAAAGAGATTCGGGGAACGCATGGCCAAAGAACTTGGTGTTCCAGTGTTTCTTTATGCAAAATCTGCAACTAAACCTGAGAGGATAAGGCTTCCAGATATTAGAAAGGGCGAGTACGAATCTCTTGAAGAAAAATTTGAAGATCCAAGTTTTAAACCAGATTATGGTAAACCAAAGTTTGTTCCAAAAAGTGGTGCAACTGCAACGGGCTGTAGAGATATTCTTCTTGCATATAATATCAATTTGAATACAAATGACAAATCAATTGCATCTAAAATTTCTGGTAAAATTAGAACAAGTGGAGTTATTAAAAAGGATAGAGATGGAAACAAAATAATTGGTTCTAATGGTAAACCTGAAAGAATTCCTGGTCGTTTTAAAGGAGTTCAAGCTGGAGGCATGATGTATGATGAAAACATCGCTCAGGTTTCTATGAATCTACTAAACTATCGTAAGGTAAACCTTCATGATGTTTTTGAAGCGGTTCAGGAAGAAGCAGGGAAATTAGGTGTAAAAGCAACTGGTAGTGAAATTGTGGGTCTGGTTCCAAAGGAATCTTTGATTTTGGCAGGTAAATTCTATTCTAAAAAAGAAGGTCTCAAAATATCTGATGAAGAAGAACTAGTTTCGATCGGAATTGAAAAACTGGGACTTTCTGAGCTTTATCCATTTAAACCTGAAGAGAAGGTAATTGAATACATGGTTGAGGAAATTGGACCTCTTGTTTCAATGAAAATAGGCGGTTTTCTTTCCGAGCTTGCATCAGATAGCCCCGCCCCAGGTGGTGGAAGTGTTGCTGCACTTGCTGGTTCACTAGGAGCGGCGTTGTCTTCCATGGTTTGTAATCTAACAATTGGAAAAGAAAAATATGCTGATGTTCAGCAGGAGATAAAAGATACTCTAAAGAAAAGTGAACAGTTACGAAAAGAATTGATAAAGCTTATTGATGAAGATACAGAAGCGTTTAACGACGTTATGAAGGCATTTAAAATGCCCAAGGAAACAGAAGAGCAAAAAGAAAAGAGAAAACAGGCGATACAAAAAGGTTACAAGACTGCAGCGAAAGTTCCACTTGAAACAGCTAAAACCTGTGAAAAAATACTAGATGTCGCGATGGTTGTTGCCGAAAAAGGCAATAAAAATTCAATTACCGATGCAGCAGTTTCTGCTCTTATGGCACAGGCAGGTGTGAAATCAGCCATCCTCAACATTAAAATTAATTTGGGTTCAATAAAAGATGATGAGCTTGTGGAAAAGATTTCTTTTGAAATAGATGAACTACAAAAAAACGCTGACGATAAGACAAATGAAATAATGAAGATTGTGGAAAACTCATTATAACTTAATTTTGATAGGTTCAGGATTGAAAGGACATGTCGCTAACTCCTAGTAAGATCTATAACCTTCTTTTAAATCACTTTGGAAATCAAGACTGGTGGCCTGTTGACAAAGATTATCACAAAGGAAATGATAGTGACCCAAGATTCGAGATTATAGTTGGAGCTATACTTACACAAAATACTGCATGGGGTAATGTAGAAAAGGCATTAGCGAATCTAAAGGCAAACAACTCCCTTACAGTAAGAAAAGTCGTGCAAACTGACCTAGAAAATCTCAAAACGATGATACAACCATCTGGCTTTTTTAATCAAAAAGCAAAGCGACTTAAGATTTTGGCTTCCCACTTGCATAAAAATTATGAAGATAATCTAGACAAATTTTTCAACAGAGATCTGCAAGAAATTAGAAGCGAGTTATTATCGCTGAATGGCATAGGTCCTGAAACCGCTGATTCCATATTGTTATATGCTGGGAATCATCCAATATTTGTCGTCGATGCATATACAAAACGCATTTGCAAAAGATTACCTGTTAAAATAAATGAAGAATCCTATGATGAAATCCAGCAATATTTCGAAAGAGAACTTAATAAAAGCCTTCCCAAGAAAGATACTACACAGTTGTATAAAGAATTCCATGCTTCAATTGTTGAGCTGGCAAAAAATTATTGTAAGAAAAAACCAGAGTGTAAAAAGTGCCCTTTAAAAAATCAATGTGAATTCAACTTATCTCAGAAATCCGTCTAATTTATCTACCAATATCTCAACAGGTATATCAGGAAGTGAGATAAGCTGAGTTGTTCCAAGTTGGCCTTTTCCTGAAAGCTTGATATGTATAAATCCTGCGTTTTCTACTTCTTTTAAATAACTCCAAAACATAGTATGTGCTCGTGGTTTTTCGTTATACTCTTCACAGGTTATTGCATATGTTTTTTCAACGTCACCAGTATTTGCATATGCAGCACCATCTCTATGTAACCGTTTGGCAATCGAGAGTAATGTTAAAAGTTGATGTTTTCCTAAGTTTTCCAATTTTGTTTCAGTAACAACAGAATATGTTTCTGCTTTAGCGGCACGCACATGCTCTGGCACTACAAGTTGAACATGCTGTTGATCAGCACACATGCCTGCCTTCCATAGAAGTTCTATGGCAAAACGTGCATCTCCCCATTCACTTGCTATATCAGCAATAAGGTCAACGCTATCTAGAGATACGGTATGATTATGAAAAGCAAGTCCTACTCGTTGATCTATAATATCATATAATTCATCACGAGCATATTTATCCAAAATTATTGTATTACTTCTTTTGAAAGTGCTAAGAGCGGATAAATCTAAATCTGATAGTACATCTTTTTGAGAGACCATTATAATGGAGATAGGATTATCTGTTTTCATTGTTTCATCTGTAAATCTTGTAAGATTATATACAAGATTGGAACCGCTTTTTTTCAGAAGTGCATCGGCTTCATCTAAAACAAGTAAAAGCTGTGCATCCCTTCTTTGTAGTTGTTTATGAAGGATCTGTAGCATCTCCTGAACAGAAAACCCTCTATCTGGAAATCTCTGATCAAAATGATTTAAAATACCTATTAATACCATTGCATCTGTTGATCGTTTTCTACAGTTTATATGAACATATTCAATAATCTTTCCTTGTTTTCTTGCAATATTTACAAACGAATTACAGAATTTTTTTATAATAACTGTTTTTCCAGTACCAACAGGCCCTCTAACTACAGCATTTTGTGATACATCATTTAGCAATGGTTTAAACATCTGAGCTAATCTACGAAGTTGTTCGGTTCTATGTGGCAGCTCTTCGGGTACATAATCAAAGTCAAGAGCGTGAAGATCTTTTATAACAGATGAAGAAAAAAGTTCATCCTCTATAATATCGCTCATTGGATTCAGTAATGCCTGTTAGTAATAAAACTTTATCTCCCTTTTTGGATAAAGATTATACCCACAAAAACCATTTTGCTTTTTAATAATGGCAGATTTCAATACGTCTCAAAAATCATTAGAATTTCTCAAAAACAAGTTTCAAGAATATTACAAAAAGAACAAAATAGAATTACCAGATCGATTTGGTAGAAGGGAACTTGCGTTTGTATTGTTCGGCGGAAAGGGAATGATCAGACACTTATCATTTAATAAAAAGAAGGATTTATTAGATTTTTTAAAAGAAAGAGTTCCTCAGCATGTTTACTATTCTTCAGCATACTACCAAACACCAGATGCGCCTAAAATGCAGGACAAAAACTGGATGGGAGCAGAACTCATCTTTGATTTAGATTCTGACCATCTCCAAAATGCAGATAAAATGAGTTACAGTGAACAACTGGAGATAGTAAAAAACGAGTTCGAAAAACTTGTAAGAGAATTCTTACTAGGAGATTTTGGCTTCAATGAAAAATATCTTGAGCTTTATTTCAGCGGAGCGAGGGGATACCATTGCCATGTTAAGGATCCTGCTATTTTTGATTTGGATAGTAATGAGAGAAGAGAAATAGTGGATTATATTACTGGAAGAGACATTATTGATTCTATCATATTTCACGAACATATAACAGGGAGGAAACATTACGGTGGCTATTACTTTCCAAGTGGAAAAAGTCTAAAAATGCCCACTCCCGATCAAACAGGCTGGAAAGGGAGAATTAGCAGAGGAATAATTGACATTGTAAATGAAATAAGAAAGAGCGATAATCCCAAGAAAAGTCTTCAGGAATATGGTGTAAAAAAGAAAGATGCTGAAAAACTTGTTATGGAGCTTTCTGATGAGAGAGTAAGCAGAATAAAAGATGGTTTACTGGATCAGTCTAAAACAATTAGAAAATTTTTTCTTAACAGTGCCCTAAGAAAAACAGCAGTGTCTCTTAGTGCTGGTGAAACAGATGAACCTGTTACCTGCGATATAAAGCGTCTTATTAGATTACCTTTTTCATTACATGGAAAGACTGGACTAAAGGTAGTTAAGATTGACATTGATAAGTTGAAAGATTTTGATCCACTAAGAGATGCGGTAGTTTTTGGAGATGAGCTGGTTAAAATAAAGTTAAATCAATCAATTAATATGAAAATGAAAGATGAAATCTTTAATCTAAATGAGGGAGAACAGGAAATACCAACATACCTGGCTGTTTTTTTAATTGGGAGAAAGATGGCACATATTTGCTGAAATCTAGAAATCAAAAGGAGGTGTAAAAACGGGCAACAAAGTTGATGTAGAAGGCATAGACAAAAGGATGCAAGAACAAGGCTGGAAATTTTTAGGAGCAGTACTACACTACGAAAAAGCTTGGAAAAATCAAGCAGCCATATACGAAAAGGATGGAAAATACGTGGTATCAGGGCTTGATTCAAGTGAAGAAGCAGAATTGCATGAATCAATTTCTGAAAAAGAAGCTAAAAAACGACTGCATGATAGTTTAGAAGAAATAAGAGAATTAATTTTTGGAATATCAAAATAGGCTCTATTCTGAGTTTAAGTTAATATTAGCCTATACAAACCTGATAGTTTCTAAATTCATTGGAGCTGTAGTATTCAAGTTACACCTTTTATGAATTGTAGAGGATAGGTCTAAACATTTTGATTCTTCTCCATGGCCAAAGATAACTTTTTCTGGACGTGGTGACATATTATTTATGAATCCTATAAGCTGCCTGCGATCGCTATGTCCTGAGAATCCGTCACAGGTTTCTACATTCATTTTCAGCTCAAGATTGACAATGTCTCCAGATATATTCATTGGAATTGATTTTGATCCTCTTTGAACCTTTCTTCCCATCGTTCCTTCTGCCTGATACCCAACAAATACAATCGTGTTTTTGTTATCCTGAGCCCATGACTTGAAATACTCCATGACAGGACCACCATTCATCATACCACTTGTTGCAAGGACAACACATGGATCACTTTCTGTGATTATCTTTTCTCTCATTTCTACGCTATCTACTCTTTTGAAAATGTCGGATAACAAAGGATTTTCTCCCTTCTGAAATATCTGACTTCTGAGTCTATTATTAAGATACTCAGGATAGGCAGTGTGTATCGCAGTTGCCTCCCATATCATACCATCGAGATAAACAGGACTTTTTGGAATCTCCTTGTTTCTAACGAGATTCTCAATAACAATCATTACCTCTTGGCTTCTACCAACCGCAAAAACAGGGACAAGGACCTTTCCTTTCTTTTTGATTGATTGGCGGATGATATCTTTAAGACGTTCGGTAGCCTCCCTTCTACTCGGCTGATAGTCATCTTTGCCACCATAAGTTGATTCTACAACTAACGCCTCTATACGGGGATAATGATTAACTGCAGGGTTAAAGAGCCAGGTTCTCTCATACTTAATATCACCAGAAAATGCTATGTTATACAAGCCCTCACCAACATGAAAGTGGCAGACGGATGAACCAAGAATATGACCTGCATTGTGAAAAGTAAGTCTAATATCTGGAGTAATGTCTGTTGTATCGCCATAGCCCATAGTTATACAATGTTTAATCACATTGCGTATATTTTCTGAAGAATAAGGAACCTTTTTTGCATCCGCGGCAGCAACCTTAAGATAATCCATTTGAAGGAGGGTCATCATGTCCCTAGTTGGAGACGTACAATACACGGGACCTTCATAGCCGTATTTATATAATAATGGTACCAAACCACTGTGGTCAAGATGTGCATGGGTTATGACAACAGCATCGATTGTTTCCAGGGGTAAAACTTCAGGCAAATGAATATATGGTGAATTATTATTGTCTGAAGATACATCAATACCACAGTCAATCATAACCTTACTATCCTGAGTGTGAAGCAGTGTGCATGATCGCCCCACCTGTCTATATCCACCTAAAGAGGTCATTCTTACAAATTTTTCCCCTTCAGATACTCCGCGATGAAGTTTTCTGCCAATCTTTCGTAGTATCTCTTTTCTTTCATCACTCATTGATCTTAGATAACCACGGATTTCCTTGACTGTTTTCGATTGAATCGGTGGTGCTCTGATTATGCTAGGCGTCCAATTAATTGTTTTTCTTATTTCATTGAGAATCAGACCTTCCTTTCCTATAGCAGCTCCGGGTTTCATTGCTTCAATAGTTACTTCACCAACATCTGGCTGAAAGTAAATATTTGTTATCTCTGCGTCTTTTGGAATTATACTCTTAATTTTCTTTTCAGCTATATCGATATCTGTAAGAACAGAAGGGTCCGGTCGAACAACTATACGCTTTTGTAATGACTTTGCAAGATTTTTTACTAGATCTCTATTAGTTGCAAATTTGTCAGGTGTCTTTGTATAAATAACTAGTAATGCCCCTTCAAATTCTACATCAGATATGTCAATACTTACGGGTACTACTCCTCGAATTTTTCCTTTAATCTCCCGTAAAACATCGTCTACTGTCATTTTTTTACCTTGTAAAACACTTATTAAGCCTTATAATAATTTAAGATAATCAATCAATAATTATAAACAAACAAGATTTATTTTCCAAATTTTTCCAAACGTGTTTTTATTTCACCTTCTGAAATCATTTTAAATTCTTTCTCATTGATAACAGCAATATCAATTCCATTTCCTGAAGCTGAGTCCCTTCCCATGGCAGCAGACATAGCTCTAGTAGCAATATCAATGCCTTCATCAACTGTCATATCATCTTTGTATCGGTCCTCTAAAACACCAAAGACATACGGTGAACCAGATCCGCCTGCAGTATATTTATCAGGTATTGCCCCACCAGCAGCATCTAACGAATAAACGTGCCCGCCTTCAGAATCCCAGCCACCTAGGATCAACTGTACATAGTATGGAGCAAATTTCCTCTGATTCAATATGTTAGACATCAATGTTGCTGCACTTTTTACAGGTATCTTTCTATCTCGTTTCAGCCTGTACAAGTTTGTCTCTGCACTAAGATAACGGGAGAGAACTTGTAAATCCCCAACTAATCCAGCTGTCGCTAGTGCTAAGTGCACATCGATTTTATAAAGCTTCTTTGTAGCTTTATGGGCAATAAGAGTGCCCATTGTTGCTCTACGTTCAGTTGCAATTACCACGCCGTCTTTACACACCATACCTAGTATTGTGGTACCAGTCTTCTTTAAATCTTCTACCATAATTATTACTCCCATAAAATCTGGAAAAATACTAGCTAACGAATCTCACATCTTTTATTTATACTTTTTGTAGGGTTTAAAATATGGTATTCCATTCAACTTGTCCTTCAGACATGATTAGATTATATCTAATTTTTTACCAAGTTTCTCGAATTTTTCCAATGCAAAGTCAAGATCTTTCTTTGTTAATCCCGCATTCATCATTGTTCGAATTCTTGCTTTATCTCGAGCGACCATCGGGAATACTATCGGTAGTGCAAACACGCCGTCATCAAACAAGAGATTGCTAAGCTCTTTGGCTTTACTGGATTCTCCAACAATTACAGGTGTGATAGGTGACTCGCTGAAACCAGTATCAAATCCCATTGAGCTTAATTCTTTTTTGAAATACTTGGTATTATTCCATAAATTCTTAACATGTTCTGGTTCTGTTTCTAGCACATCAATTGCTGCAAGCTGTGCACCTGCCACAGCGGGTGGATGTGAACCACTGAGAAGCCATGTCCGAGATTTATTATAGGCATAATTAACAAGGTCCTGACTTCCAGCAATAAGACCACCGACTACGCCATAGGCTTTACTAAAAGTCCCCATTTCAACATCGATCTTTCCCTCAATGCCAAAATGTGCTCCGATTCCTCGTCCATCTGGACCAATTACTCCCTCTCCGTGAGCATCATCAACATAGGTCATTGCACCATACTCATTCCCAAGCTTGACAATTTTATCCATAGGAGCAATGTCGCCATCCATACTGAAGACACCGTCGGTTATTATGAGAATTCTATTATACTTTTTTTTATCAGCATCTTTCAATACTTTCTCAAGTTCACCCATGTCACGATGTTTATAGATAGCTCGATCGGTCTTTGTTAATCTCACACCATCAATAATACTACCATGATTTAATTCATCGCTGATAATAATATCTCCTTTACCTGCCAACTGAGGTATGAGACCTGCATTTGCTGCAAAACCAGTTTGATAAATAAGGGAAGATTCAGTTCTTTTGAATTTTGCCAGTTTCTTCTCTACGTCCATATGAAGTTTCATCGTTCCTGCAATTGGTCTTACTGAACCTGAACCAGCACCGAATTTTTTTGCAGCTTCAATTGCCTCCCGTATAAGCCGAGGATGATTGCTCAGGTTTAGGTAGTTGTTAGAACACAACATGATAACTTTTTTGCCGTCAACCATGGAATGAGGTGTTGAACCTGTTTCTAAGATACGGAGTTTCCAATCAATGCTTTTCTTAACTAATTCTTCATATTCTTCCTTTAGAAATAATGTTGAATTTCGTTTCATAAGTCTATTCCTCCCAAAGTTTGTAACAATGAGATTTAGCAGTTTTCAGTGAAATAGATGGGCATATTAAAAGTTGTTGGTTTGTATCTTTACAAAGAAAAGAAATTAGTGGTTTTACAGGTTATTTGTTGTAAAAATGTATAATAATCATTATATTTGTTATATATAAAGTTGTCGCATTAATGTTTTTCGCTAATTTATACAGTCTTGTAAAGATCTATAAAAAGTATTAGCAAAATAGCAATATTTAATGAGAAAAAAGGTGTAGGTATTGAGTTAATGAGGTCTGGGATGTGCTTTAAATGAGTTGTGTAAATAAGGAATCAAGACGTTTTAAGAGGCGTATATATAGTAATTCTAATTTCTTATGGATGTGTAAAAGTTGTGGTAATCAAGGAAGTTCTAATTTGTTACCTAATTATTGTAGTGGTTGTGGTTCTTACTGTATTATTCAGAAGTGTAAGAGGAGGTGATTTAAATAAGCCGAGTTGATGGTTCTGTATATTTTTGGTTGTGGTAAATTAGTATTGGCAGATCCGTTATTCTATCTCAAATAAAAACAGAAAGATTATAGGATGAATAGGCATTTAATTTTCTATCTGACTAGTCACTTTCTCCATTTTTTCGTATGTTTTTTATTATGTACTTCTTTCTTTGGTGGTAAATTTATTTTACCATATTTCTTTTCTTCCTGTGTTTTAGCTGCAATTAGACATCCCCTTGCAACTGAATTTAATGGGTCTCTAGCATGAATTATTTTCGAAATTTCGATTCGAAATTTTGCTTCTCTTAATTTTTTATCGAAAATTTCGAAGAATCCTTCTGGCAAGGCGCTTCCTCCTGCAATCGCTACAGGGAATGCTACGTTTGGTGGTGTTATCTCTCCGAGCTTCCTATTCAAGTTCTGAATTACATATGTCATTAAAGCATCATAATAGACGGTTAAAGCTCCCTCCGTGCTTCCGATTTTAATCTCCTTACCTAACTTAGAGCCTGTCTCTTTTGCGGAAGTTACATGTTCTTTCGGTAGCCCTGTAGACTTTGCAACCTGCTCGTCGATCCAATCTCCTCCACGGGCAATACTGAAAGACATTAAAGGTGTAGCCAAATATGCGAGTGTTACATTTGTAAGACCTGCGCCAACACTTATACCTAATCCAGTGAAGTTCCAATCTGACAGCTCAGAAAATATAACCGCTAAGCCTTCATCTATCGTATGTGTCTTGTATTTCAATCCCCTCGCTAGTGCTTCCATTGTTTTTTTATGATATAACACGTTCATATCTGCATCTATTGGGTCTGCTGGCGTTGAAATATATAATACCTCGTTTTGACTTTTGGGTTGTCCTAAAACATTCTCCACGATTAGCTTCATGATTGGTATTGCTTCCTTCTCTTTGGGACTTATAATGCCGTGACTCATTGGTCTTCTCGCATCTTTCTCAAATATAGTTGCGAATTTAAAAGCATCTTCACCCAAAAGGGATATTTCTCCATTTTCTTCGATATAAAGAACTTTTGAAATATCTAACATATTTTTTGTTAGGTCACTAGAATCAAGTTTCATAAAAGCGTTCCTCTGCCTCATAAAAATTATATCATCGCCTTCTCTCTCGGCACAGATGATATTCATGGTTCCAATATCTAGGCCTTTCGCCATTTTTATATCACATCCTCCTAGCTAATTATAAGATTAAAGCAATATTTGATTTAAAAACGTTTCGGGTGTCTATTTAAACGCTTTACCTACTATTTTAACCTTAGAAAACTGGTAAATTTTTCCCATCCTTTTATAATTCTTCCTTTAATATCTACGAATCTCTTTTTCTCAGTTGTTTGTTCTTCTAAGGTTTTGGCCAATTGCACCGAGGCTTTATCAAGTCCTATTGAACCCCATTTCTCAGTTTCACCTGGGCTAATTGTTTGTCTCAAAGTTTGTGATTCATCCATATCATCTTTGACGCGTGTCACCGTACCACGAGATTCATAAAAGGCTTCACCTACTTTTATGTTCTTTATGTCACTGTTACTTATTTCAAATTGTAATTCACTGGCGACTAATTCCATACTTTTTCTTGTTGCTTCTTCTATATCTCGTTGAATTTCTTCATCGGTATATATTCTGCCCTTGTCTTCCCCACTTGTTGCAATTTCAGTTTTTCCGCGAATCGTCCAGAGCATTATATTTGCAAACGCATTACCTAGCAACATTGAAAATCCAATAACATAAAAAGCAATAACATAACTTATAAGGGGATAATACCAGTAATTATTATAATAACTCAATACAAAAATTAGAACAGCAATCAATGACAAGAGAGAACTCACAATCACAATGTATTTCCCATATTTCGTATGTCTCATCATAATATTAATGCCAATCAAGATCAGTGCAATACCAAGGGCTACTAACATGGTAGTAAGAATAATCTCCCCTGGATCTGATTTAGAATGCAGTGGGAAAATCATAATAAATGCAGTCCCTATAAAAAGTGATGCAATGCCTGTACCAAAGATCAATGAACCTATATAGTAAATAAATTCACCTCGATATAATATTCCACTCGATTTAGGAATATCATCAATTTGCAAATCTTTGTGCATCGCTGAACCCTAATATGAAATAATATTTACATATAAAAGCATTTGTAACTAAATTTACAGCAACATTTTTTAAAATTTTTGTAAAATTTACACCACCGGGTTGATAAAGAAGAGAGACGTGTTAAAAAGCGTAAGCACTGGGAGGCTAAACAAAGTCGAAAGTCTAAAAGAACGCCGAGGTAACTGTTGTATCGTTTTGTTGCTAACGATATAGTTTTATGGGTGCTATATCGTTTATTTTTTAATTTGTTTGTTGGCTCGGGTAAAAGGCGAATCGGCGGAGCCGATGGGTTTAGACATGATTCTTTAATTTATTTTGTATCTTTACAACTCTACTCAGACGATATCCAACTACCACCATCATAAATTCTAACTCAGCAAATTGTTTATCCAACGTTTTATCTCCTGTATCTACTCTTATAACGGGAGTATGTACAAGTTTTGACGGTGTAGATATCACTATTATATTGTCCAAGCCTATCTTCTTTATTACCTCGGGGCTCAATTGCAGATTTCCTCGACCAAGTATAAAACCCTGTGCCCCTATTGGGCTAAGAATAACTTTAGCATTTTGATACCTGTCCAATAGCTTTAGGATCTTATTCTCATTAAGATCTTTGCCCACAACCTTTTTTTTGTAAACTGCGTCAATACCTAGTAAAGTATTATATAAATTCATTTTCCTTGCAACATAGTCGATGGTTCCGCCAGATCCAAAGAGATATAGGAAATCATTATTTTGTTCAATTTCATCTATAATATGCTCAGTAAGTTCATCTTTAATTTCATCATCGGATACTGATTCATAATGGGTCTTTCCAACCTGTATGTATGTAGGTTCCACAATACCTTTAGCAATACCAAACAATTGAATATTCCATTCTCCTTTTCTATAAAGGTCTTCATCAAGGTCCATAATTTCAGAATCACCAATGGTTAGAGTCTGATTTACAAATTCGTGAAGCATCTTTGCTGTAGCGCTCGTATTTATTCCAAACACTCCAGAATGCATTTTTACTCCTGAAGGGATGCCTAGAATAGGGATTTTTTTACCAACTGTCTTAAAAACATCTCTTGCAGTTCCATCTCCTCCACAGAAAACAATTAAATCCACATCTAAATCCAAAAATTTCTTGCAAGCCTTTTTTGTATCTTCGGCAGAGGTGTTTTTATCATCTGTATCATAGACGATCTCAATTTCTCTAATGCCTGCATTTTCTAATTCGTTGCCTCCCATTTCTCCTTTACATGTAAACCATTTTATGTCATCATTTTTTGAAAAATTTGATATGAATTCTTTTAACATTTCTTGTGCTTTATTTGGTGCTACCGGTTTTGCCCCTAATTCAACTGCTTTTTTAAAGACACCGTCTGTTCCTTTAAGTCCCACACGTCCGCCCATTCCAGCAATAGGATTGACAACAAAACCAATCTTTGATTGCATTTTTACTTCTATGCGATATAACCATTCATCAATATTTAAATACTGTTGGAAAAGCAAGTTCATTGTTGATTTATTCTATAAATCAGAGTTCCTCTAAAAACAAAGAATGCAACTACCCAGGACAATTCTACCAAGAGAAAGAGGTAGCAATGGAAAAAATGGATTTTAAGAATATAATTTTATAAGCAAAGACACGTTTTAGATAAATAGTTGGTGAGAGAGATAAGATAAAAAATTATTGAAGGGATGGGGAATGAAAAAAGAGGATAAAGCAATATCTCAGATAGTTGGAGCTGCTTTGTTACTGCTGATTGCGTTAGCAATTTTATCCACCGTGTATATGTATGTTTTATCCTATCCTTTACCCAATCCTGCACCATATGTTGACATTGTTGGATCAATAGAAGGCGGCAATATAGTACTAACACATCGCGGAGGAGAAGCATTGGATTTTAATACAGAAGTTAGGCTAATGATAGGAGGAATCCCTAAGAGTATAACTGTTGGAGATGGAGATTATTTAGATAATGAATCTAAGGAGAACGGACAATGGGACATAGGTGAACAACTGGTTTACACACCAACCGAAGATATAACAAATCTTCAAGTTAAGGCTATTGTCATTGATAGCTTAGCTGAATCCATATTAATGACAGGAATCATTCAGGAGGGAATAATAATAGCAAATAGTGACACCTTTAAGTTTGATAATGTGAGGTGTTATGAACCTGATATAATCCATGTTTCCGGCAAAATCTATGCCATAGCATATAGGGGCGAGAGCGATGACGGTTACTTAAAAACAGTGGAGATAGCAGACAACGGAGATATTACCGACACAGTTATTGATACCCTAGAGTTTGACACTGATAAATGTTATGAACCCAATATAATCCACGTCTCAGGAAACATATATGCTATCGCATATCAAGGAGAAAGTGATGACGGTTACTTAAAGACAGTGGAGATAGCAGACAACGGAGATATAAATGTTGCAGTTAAGGACTCTTTAGAGTTTGATATTAAGAATGGTTATGAACCAAATATAATCCATGTTTCTGGCAACATCTATGCCATAGCATACGGTGGTGATAAAGATGACGGTTACTTAAAGACAGTGGAGATAGCAGACAACGGAGATATCACCGACACAGTTATTGACACCCTAGAGTTTGACACTGATAAATGTTATGAATCCAATATAATCCACGTCTCAGGAAACATATATGCTATCGCATATCAAGGAGAAAATGGTGACGGCTTCTTAAAGACAGTGGAGATAGCTGACAACGGAAATATCAATGATACAGTTGTTGATAGCTTTGAGTTTGACACTGATCAAGGTTATGAACCCAATATAATCCACGTCTCAGGAAACATATATGCTATCGCATATCAAGGAGAAAATGATGACGCCTTCTTAAAAACAGTACAGATAGCAGACAACGGAGATATCAATGATACAGCTATTGATAACTTTGAGTTTGACACTGATAAAGGTTATGAATTCAATATAATCCATGTCTCAGGAAACATATTTGCTATTACATATAGAAGCGAAAACAATTTAGATTTTTTATTGACAGAGGAGATAGCAGACAATGGAAATATCACGGATACAATTATTGATAATGCAGCATTTGAAGCCGATAAAGGTTATGAACCTGATATAATCCGTGTTTCAGGCACCACCGTCTATGCAATAGCATATAGAGGCCCAAATACTCACGGTTTTGTAAAAACAGTACAGATAGTAGATAATGGGGATATCATCGATTAATTCAGCGAAGTTGAGGATTATAATTTTAAGAGTTGCTCTGGCAATTTAAGGTTAACCTAAAATCCGTCTGGAGGTAGCTGGAACGATAACCCCTGGGAATCCACGATTAGGCTCTTACTTTAAAAAGATCGGAGATTTGTTCACCGAAATCACTTACGAATACAAAGCTCAGATATGATAGTACTATAATCAACAGAGAAACAAAAACATTTTAGTAAGGTTTTTGTTACTTGAGTTGCCATTTATGGGTAAAAGAAAAGTATAAATTGTAATTAATGATATTGTTTTTGTTAACAGGATGGGATGAGCATGAAAAAAAATGAGAATATCCACGTAAAGCTACAGGTAGAAAAAGATAGAAATTCCGGAAAATTAACATTAAATGTACATTTTGATAAAGATACGCCCAATTTCTATACAGATAAAAATGTATTAAGTTGGTGTCCCACAATTGAAGAAATTGATTTTGTTAATGAAGCTTTTAAAATGATATCAAAATGTAAAAGTTACAAACATGAAAAAAAAGTGAATGAAGATAAGGTTGACACACCCGTTGAAAAGAAAACAGAAGATCATTCAAAAGAAGAAAAAACAGTTGCATCCAAACCTGAGAAATGGGATGATGATACTGAGGAGTCATCAACTCTTTCAGATTCGGAAAAAAAAGAAGTGAATGAGTGGTTTGTTTAGGGATATTTTAAATGCAAAATGTATTCAAATTATTTAAATACTGACTCTTTAACCCAAATCGATTTGAGATTTAAAGGAGTGAAGGGTTAGAATGGATATTCCTCCCGAGATATATGAAGCAATGGATAACAAATTCGATAAATATAGCATTGTCAATAGTTGGGAAGTTGATGGTATTTATTATCTTTGTATTTATTCAAAAAAATGTTTTTATTTTTGTAGAGTTCAGCTTGGACAGGGATATCCCTATAGGTCAATAATAATCAACTTGGATAATAAAGTTGATTTAGCTGATGTTAAAAAAAATGAAAAATTAGATAAGTCTTGATCCTGTCTAAAGAGAATACCTTTTCTTGTTTTACGGATAAGCAATCTTCCAGTACATCTCTACTAATTTTCACGTAGTTTTATTAGATATTCTTTTAACTTAGGATTAGGTTCAATAAATAGAAAAGCATTTATACTATAAATTACACACTATATTGTAGGGGGAATAAAAAGGGCACAAAAATAAGGGGGCGCACTCATATGAAAATTATAACGTTAAATAATCTGTCAAAAGCAATAATAAACAGACTGGGCGTCGATAAAAAGGAAGCAAGAAGAATCGCTGGATTCGTCCTGGATCTGTTTGGGTATGAGGATCGCGTTATCGATAACATTTTAGAACTGGAGGATAGACAATTATTTTATATTTTAGAGGAAGAAGGTATGCTTACATCTGGACGGGAAGAAACAACATTATATAATGGTAGAGAATGGTTGACACATTATTGGCAACTTAATAGGAACACTATTTTAAAATATGCAAAGAATGGTTATAAAAACGGTAGAGATGTATCCTCAACTAAAAGACAACCTAAGAACATAGCTACGGGGAACATCTACAGCACACTATCGAAGGATGTGTGGACTGCGAGAAATATAGATAGAAAAAAACCTATCTGTTATTTTTTTAATAGCTGAAAACAAGTACGGACCCACGGGGATTCGAACAAGCCAACGGGAGAAAAATCAGCCAGTACTTTGCGGATTTTTCCTAGTACTGGATTTCAAGCTTGCTAAACTCACTCTCTCTTTCTTTTTTTATAAAAATAAGGTTTTATACAATAAAGCCAATTTTCGCATAAATTATTTAACAAGCAGATTTATTGACAATTGGGAGACCTCAGATGGATAATCAGCTATTGGATAATATAATGATGAATTCTGAAAATCTTCAGTCACTGATTCTTCAGGTTATTACTCTTCTCCATCTGCTAAGTAGCTAATATTATTGAGTTTGCACCTAAAGTCAATTTTTTTCGGGCAGAAACTATTTAATTTTCAATCATTGCAAAAATTAAAGAAGAAGCGAATTATTGTTTTTAGGAAAAGATGGATGAGAAATTACTAAAAAGGAAACTCAAAGAACAGCACATTTAGTATATTCCAAATATAAATTATAAACAAAAAAATTAATTACCTTGAAACAAATATTTATTTGATGAACGTTAAAGAATTAAGAGAACTTCAAAATAAGGAATTTGAAAAAATAGAAAGGCTACAGAAACAATATTCAAATAAAAAAGATTTCAATATTAGGAATTATTATCCAGAATATTTTAAACAGGGGACTTTTATTGAACCCCTCGTATCCGCAAACGAAAATCTAAATGTTTTATTGCCTTACTACGGAACGATCATTGTCACACTAAGTCCAATAAAATCTGAAAAAGTTTTTAAAGAAAAATATGGTCTATCAGTTGAAGATTATCTCAAACTTGAGAAAGAAGGAAAATTAAGAACACGGCTAAGTACATACATTGATTTTTCAAGACTAGATTATTTAGATCCCATTTTGAATCTCGAACCTCCGACCTACTTTAGATCACAATTTTATTGGGTAGATTTAAGAGGTAGGAAAAAGAGCCAACAATATTTTACTGAGTTCGACACCTTATATGATGCATTACTTCCTAATGCTAAAAATGAAATAATTGAATATTATAATTTGAGACCTGGAAAATCAAATTATTCTATACCTGTAACAACTGAAAATTTTATATATAATGCCTGGTTATCTGAATACGTTGTTCTTAAGGCATTTGCCAACGATAATGTCATTCAAATGGTTGAAAATGATTTTTATGATAAACCATTAACAACACGAATCCAAACCCATATATTAAGTCAGTTTGTTGTGAATCCAATTTTATTTGCTTGCGATGGAATTAAACTAATTCCAGAGAAGACCTTCGGATTCATACACAATCTTCCATTGACTAAGTCATTAGTTGAATCTTTTCCCGAAGATGTCGGAAAACTCCTCATAGATAAATTCAACCTTTTGCATGTAAAGAACATGCTATTTGATCAAACAATTGAATTTTATAAGGATAATCATAAAGCAAGGACGGCTCTTTTCGAATTTGATAATGCAGTATCTAATATGCAACTTGAAAAAGCAATTGATCGGAAAACAGCATTAGAGAAAACATGGAAAGAAGCTAATGAAATTACTAATTCAATGAAATTAAGAAAAAACCAACTTATGAGATGGATACCCGTCAAGTTAGGAATTGTAGGTGCTTTATTTGGTTCAATTGAAAGTTTTCCTGGAATTATTACAGGTTTTTTAGGAGGTTCTATTGCTTCTCTTCCAATAGTAGAACCCCTTGCAGATAGAATAGTTAAAACACATAAGCAAAATCATATTGTTGCATGTTTTGACTTAGAGGAAAGTAAATAGTCACAAAAAATAAACAAAATTGTTGTTATTTATTTATTATTCATACGAAGGTAATTTAATGAATAAGTATATTGTTTAATATTACTATTCAAAATGTTAAAGGTTATCTTTTACGCAAAGTGAAATAAATGAATGATTCGATTGATGTTGAACCAACGACAGACAATGTCAATAAAATACTGCGGGAGATTAATTATAAGCAGAAGGATTGCGATTCAAATTTAGATTTACTTTTTACCTTAGACAGTACTGATGAATTTAATATTTTATCAACAAAAACCAATAGAATGCCTGGAATTAATATTGAACATTATCACATATTTAATGGAAAAATAATTGTAGCTATTAAAATTCAGCCTCCCGCTTCGGAGGGTATTGCTTAGGATCGTGATATAATGGAGAATAAGAATATAGCTTTATATGAAAATTCAAAAAAATATATTAAAGCAGTTTTGAACTTTATTAAAGAAACATACAAATCAAAAGAGTTCCCTCAAATGTCTGTTAAAAAGATTGAAAAGGGCCGAAATAAGTCCGTTTCAACACATTTAGAGACAATTCCTCATTATTATGGAATCATATTTGGACATCAAAACGAGTTATTTAATTTAAAAGAATATAATGAATTTAAAAAAGAACTCTCTGAAGATAAATATATAGGAGAACATCTTGACAAAATGATATACATATCTTCACAAGGTAGAAGATTAAATTTAGAGAGTTGTATAAATAAATTTATTTTCAATATCTTAATAAAAACAGAGGGATTTAATTATAATGAAAAAATCTTTGATGAAGTTTTTAATGCATTTGTTAATTCTTTTATTCAGGATAAATTCTCATTTAGGGCAATTGCATTTCTCAATAACTTTGCCTCAGAAGTTAAAAAAATTAACGTTGCAAGGAATATTAATATTAGAAAGCTTAACGACGATGACTTGGAAAAATTTGGTGAAGGTGACATATGGGTACCCCCATCTTATGAAAGAACAATTGACTTACTTTCAATTGATTATTTGATAGAAATTAATTACACAGAAACTAAATACATCCGGTTGCCTACAGATGAAATTGAATTTGAAATAATTCCAAAAAAAGATATATCAAAGTTGTTTCAAGATATTATATCATGTATAAGATTGATTAAACCAAGTGCTATTTATTACAATGCAATTTATTTTGAACAAATCAATAATCTTGTCTTTAATTTTAGATCTACTTCTTCTGGTAATGTTTTTAGAGGTAGGTTTGGAAAAATACGTGATTTCAGTATAGATAATGTTAAGGAATTAAAAGAACTATTTAGAAAATATAGAACCATTAACTTTAAGAAAAATAAACATTTGAAGTTGTCTATTGATAGATTTAATATGGCTCAAGAAAGACTAAGAAATGAAGATAGATTGATAGATTATATTATCTGTCTGGAAGCATTGTTGGTTAAAGACGATCAAAGGGTATATTTTAAGCTACCAAATCTAATTGCAAACGAGCTATTGGATTACTATCCGAAACAAGAAACGATAGCTACAATAAAAAATGCTATTTCGCTAAGAAATAGTATCCTTCATGCAAGATCTGTAACTCAAAATATCGAGGCGATAACCAAGACAATAGAAGAATATTCATCAATAATTATAAGAAATAAAATCAAATTGATATAAACCAAAACCACCACAGATTTAACACCATAGATTAAACACCATAAGAATGAACAGTAGGATTTATTCTGCCTGATTTTGTGCCTATTTAAAAGTAACTGTTCTGCATTTTTATTCAAACTATCTCTTCTCCTGTTATTTGTGAATAAAAGTGCAGAATCATGAATAAAAATGCAAAACGTAATAAAAGTGCAAACCCCCAATTAGGGGCTTTGTCGCAAAAGTCGATTTTGAGGCAGACTTTAGAGACAAAAACTCGACTTTAGAGACAAAAGGATTTTTGGGGCACACATCAAAATATTAGTCCGAATCTTGGTGGAAAATAAATGATGAATATATTCAGATAATCTCTTTGATCTATGAAACATACTTTTCAAACTTAATTAGTATATAACCTTCTTTCACAGCTTTATATATGCTGTAAGCAATGTTATAACTACTGAATATTGATAGAACGCCGGACAAGCTCCCAAAAACAACAATATTTAAAATTTCTGATTGTAATGTTAATATAATTAAGAAGAGTAATGCACCTAAAATAAATATGAAATTAATCATTAATTTCCTTAGAGATCCTTTGCATTTGCAATCATAATCATTCTTAAATTCGACCATCTCATGGTGGATATTCAGAATATTATCTAATTCATCAGTAATAGCAACTGCATCCATTTGATTCTTATTAATCCTATATATTAAATCCTCTAGCTTACTTGGTAAATTAATTATCCATTTTTCTTCCAATTTAGCAATTCTAGCAAGTATCTCTTTGGCTCTAGCTGCAAAAAATAAAAGTAGACTCAAGTTCATTGCAAAAAAAGGTAGTATAACCACAATTATTTCAATTTGGATTATGTTTTCACCGATTAAATAGTCTGGATAAGTATATAAACCTTATGCAACCTTTGGATCTGCTCCTAAAATATGCTGTTACTTAAAGGGAAAAACCGCAATAAATTCCGATGGAAACTATAACCAAATTCTCTTTTATAAAAATACTATAAATCTAAAAGGAAATTTACCTGAATGAAAGTAAATCTTCATATACTCAAATCCAAATATAGTTGTCAGAAAAACGGTCGTTGAACGATGGAATCAGATAATAAAAAGGTAAATGATATAATAAAATCTTTGTCAGAATCAGCCAAACTACTAAGGGAAATATCCTTTGAGATTAAAAAAAGAGAATTATGAATTAAAACCTAGGGTTGGAAGAATAAATGATTTTAAAAAAGGAGATCATTTTTATAATGAAAAGAAAATGTTAGATCTATTTAAAGAAAGGGCAATCCCCTTTATTGATATTATTCCAGAAAATGAATGGCAATGGCTAGCAGTCGCTCAACATTTTCGACTCCCGACTCGTTTATTAGATTGGTCAAGAAATCCCCTTGTCGCAGCATATTTTGCTGTTGATGAAAAATTTGATGGAAATAGCGCAATATATGTATTAAAATCTAATATTATTCAATATATAGAAGAGGATATTCATGAAGATCCTTTTCAAACTATAATAGATGAAAGGGGACAATTAATGTTTGCAAAATATATTCCTCCCCACATAGTAAATAGAATTACAGGTCAGAGTAGTATATTTACATATCATGCTAATCCAGAAGCTCCATATGAAGGTGATAAGTCAACATTGGAAAAAATCATTATTGAAAATAAGAATGATTTTAGAAGAGAGTTAAAAAAAATAATTTATCATTATGGGATACATAAATCTTCATTATTTACCGATTTAGAATCACTATCAAATCATATTGAATGGATGAAAAGAGATGTCCATGACATTAATGAATAATATGTAAAAACCTTACATAATAATTGTGCAAAATGGTATTTATTGTGCAATTTAACGATCAGCATAGTTTTTTGTGTAAAACCTTCCCGTAGTCAATAGACTTTAGAGACAAAATGGACTTTTGCGACAAAGCCCCAATTAGGGGCTTTGCACAAATAATCGCTTTTGCACAAAAAATACCAATTCTGCACAAAAATTCAAAAGTAACAGGAGAAGAGATGGTTTGATTTTATGTGCAGACAGTACCTCCGAATGCAAAAAAATGCCAAAGAAACGTGCTTCAACAGGAGAGAATTTGACAAAAGAACTAAGTAATTTTTGAACGTTTAATAAATAAAATCTGCGAAGGAATAAGAAATTCAAAATAACAAGATCACATTGGTTTCCAATTCCATCCCATTTTGTTTGCTATAAAATACCAAAAATCAGCCCACGTTTCAGCCCTTAAAAAAAATAGAACACCCCATAAGAGTAAAAGAGGATGTTTAACTGTTATATCGGGAATATGTCCCTCCCAAATCCAATCAACAGATATATACAGATATACATAATGTCGTAAATAACGAGAATAAAATACTAACAAAACAAAATAATATAGAATCGGATGGTCAGGCAGTTCTTCTATATTTTCAATATCTTTTAACTCCTTGAAATCGATATTTTTGTTTTGACTAAGAAAATCATTATATACTGCATTCTCAACTGCATTTAATTGAATTGCAGAAGTAGAGGGCATAAGCAGAAATAATATAATGACGAACAAACTACCTACGATCATTGCTTTTTTCATATTTTCCTCCTAATCATATATAATGTATAATGTTATCATGTTACACGTATACAACCGCCGCTTATTAAGTTTTCTCTTTATCCGGCTTTGCTCCTAAAGTCCGTTTTGCACCCAAAGTCGGTATTTTGCACCCAAAGTCCAATAAATAAGGAGAGCGATAGTTTGATTTTAAGTGCAGAATAGTTAATTATAAATATTTGGAAAATGAGCTATAGTGTTTTTAGCCAGAAGAATCTGTAGTGTAAAGAAAGATTTTCTTATTTTATTATAGGATCAATGATAAAAACTAAATACTTGGCACGTATTAGCATTACACAGGGAGGTAAAAATAGAATGAAAAAATGCCTTGTATTAGGAATTGTTATCCTATTTGTTGGAGTAAGTGTTTTACCAACTATCAGTGGAAATGTAAAAGACCGAGGTTTACGGCAGGATGATGAACGTTTAACGAATACTTATGTTGATTGTGATGATAGATATGATTTTGGCATAGAGGATTGTTATGACGAAAGAGAAGATTTTGACATAGCGGACCGTTATTATGTAAATCCATTGCCTGATGTGAATCTAGGGGATATAGACACATCGTTTTTTAGTACTTCTGAAATTGCTGAGTTCACATCATGTGCCTGGGGTTTAACCACCGCAGATTTTGACGATGATGCAAATACTGATTTTGCTGGATTATATACAGAGCCTGAGGGGTTTAGAATTTCTATTTTTTATAATAAGGGGAATTTGGAATTTATGCAGGATGAAGTGCATTCTTTTTCATATTGGCATCCATGCCTAAGTGATTTGGATTCAGGGGATTATGATAACGATGGAGATATTGATCTGTTATTTACATATTCAGAATATATTTGGTACAATGGTTGGGCTGTAAATGTAAACGGAACAGGAAAAATATTGTTTAATAATGGAGATAATGAATTTGAAAATGAAAAACAGGTGTTTTGGCATGGCCCAGGCATTCCATATAACCCTGAAAATAGGATTAACCCGCAGCTTACTTCTGCGGATTATGATATGGACGGAGACATAGATTTCTTAGTTGGTGATAATAGCGGCAAAGTTGAATTTTATAAAAATGATGGGGCGGCCAATTTCACAAGCGTAGGGATCATTCACGACTTTGGTCATGTGAGTTGGGGTGTTACCTCGGCAGATTACGATAATGATGGAGATATTGACTTTTTAGTCGCAGCTGAAACAGAAATTGGAAGTTTTTCTGGACATGTTTATTTAAAACGGAATCAGTGGATAGAATCGAACTTCTCTTATTGCTTTGATCTTGACTCTGGAGAAATCATTGCTGATCTTCCAGCAGAGGCAGATCCTTCAGGTGGTCTTTGGTTTGGCACTCTTGTTTCTCTTGATTACAACGATGATGGAAACAAGGATTTTTTCTTTGCAAGCGGAGACTATGCATTTCTTTATATTCAAAAGGGTGACATTTTTCAACCGTTTTATGTTTGTCGTTTTCCTAAAGGTGCTGAGGGATATGCAGAATCGTTAGAGCATGGAGGGGTATCAGTAGGTGATTTTAACAACGATGGCCTTGATGATGTTATTACAGGAGGCAGTCAAGGTACCATCCGATTGTTTATCAATAACTACGTTTTGATTGACATTGTTCATCCTGAGGATCGATGGCTGTATGTTTTCGGTGAGAAAAAGTTTCATCTAAAAAACCCTGGTCAAAAGATTGTTATTGGAAAAATCACTGTGGTTGCCGAAGAACTGGAACCACTTCAGAAAGTTGAATTTTACCTCGACGGGAAGTTGGTGTATACGGACAACGAATATCCCTATGAATGGATATGGAATCGATTTTCGTTTGGCAGGCATACAGTGACAGCAGCGGCACATGATGCTGATGGAAATTATGGCGGTGAGGATAAAATCACGGTGTGGAAATTCCTCTAAACAATCTCAGTAATTAGATGAAAAAAACCTGTTGAAAATTATTATTTTGTAACAGACAAATATTGTCATGGTTTATTGTGCAAAGCCCATAAGCGTAAGCCACTTGTTATCTCCCTCGATAAATTAAGGTAATATCCTCTCAAACTTTTTTTGGCGGATAATATAAACCAATAATCATCCAAACTGGGTACATTGAATGAGTTCCAACAAAGAAATACAAATCACATTTTTCCATCATCATTGTATAGAATCGTTGATAGATTTTTTCCCATAATATCGTACTTAATCACCTTTATGAAAATAAAACACCCATACCATACCAACAATACCTCCAAGAACTGCTGCAATAGTTTTAATCAATTCAATTGCGTCATTAACTGTTATAGTTTTAAAAGCTATAAGAACCAATGGGGTTGCTAATAAAATAAAATATGCTCTAGCTGTAAACATTGCAATTCTTCTTTGAATTGATGCATGTTTTTCTTTTGGCGATAATTTTTTTTCAACTATTTCAACAGTATCTTCTTTTACAGAACCCCAATCTAATTGTTGTGGAGACATTTTAATCACATCAATCTACTTTTGATTTTATTCTGCATTGATTGTTGTTGTTGAACCACTAGAAGGATACTTTGCGGGGATAATTACTTGATTATGTTTTCTTTGCGCATCATTTATTTTACTTGCTAATGAAATGGCATAATAAATTGCTTCAGCGTTACTTTCAAAATTTAAGGTTTTTTTAATTTTTTCAATTTTTTCAATTGCGTCATCAGGGAGTATAACTTTTGCTTCAACCATTTCTATCACAATAATGTATGTATATTAATCATTAAAAACTATCCCTAATATTTCTATATTGACCAATCTATTGTCCCCCTATTAAAAATATGGTATAGATGAATGAAAGTATTTTTTTGTAAAGTTTTACAAATAGTTAGTTTTATATATAACATATGCATATCGTAATCAACGTTAATTGCAATTAATGTAGATAACGATTTATAATGTCATCGTTGATTATCTTAATTGCATATATCGCATTGTTTGTTTAAATTGGAGGTATAAAAATAATGAAGAAAAATCAAAAACTAACTGAACTAGATATTGAAACTGTTGCAACGAGGAAACAAGAAAAGATGAGCAATCAACAAAGATCAGAATATTTATCGGAAAAAATTCGTGATTTTGTTCATGAGCAAAACGAGGGCATTTCAACAACAATAATAGCTCAACAATTTGGCATTCATCAGGATATTGCAAGAAAACATTTGGAGAACCTGTCAAAACTAAGAGATATTTATTCAACAAATGTAAATAGGAATACTAAGATTTATTTTCCAAATGGTAAACTTATTCACCAGTACTTAAAAATTAAAAAGGAGTTTCCAGATAGATCTTTTAAATTAAGTGTGAATCAAATGGGGACTAGGGAAGTTCTACATATCCAGGAAATAAAATATAGTTTATTAACAGGTGAAAAACCTGAGGGCGGTATTTTAATAGATGTATCAAATGTTGAGGAATTAATTGAAGAAATTAGAAGATTATTGTGGAAATCGGAGGAATTGAAAAATGCAAAATGAATTACTGATAAAATATCAGGAACCCATAGGGGAAATATCTTTAGTGGATCTTACTTTGATAAAAGATGATATTACAAAAAAAGTGGTGTTTCCGAATGTTATGTTTGAGTTGAAAGGAGAAACCGACATCGTATCTATCCTTTACCATCATGATACATTACCACCAGATTCTCCATTAATTATTTCATTACCTTTCGCACCTGATATAAAAAGAAAAGCGACCTATTTAGAAAATCTATCGAAAAGATTTCGTCCAAATACTTCAATGGATGAAATAATTAAAAAACATATCTTAATACCTGATCCATGTTCAGAAGCTTTTTGGCTTAAACGTCCTGAGTTGAGAAAGAAGTTTAAAGAAATTCCAAATGTCCCTGGTGGATTTTGTGATACATTCGATGAAAATATTACACAAGATTATGCTGCATGGCAAGAAGCTGCAACAAGTGGAGATTTCGCTAATTTTGTTGATGGATTAATACGGTTTGTTGATGGTTTTGGTTTTGATTTTTTTGTATCTCCTGTGCCTCCTATTGACGTTAGCGCTCCTTTTAGTCCATCACACGTTAATATCTATAATAATGCCGCTGCAAAACTTTTAGAGAAATCAAAAAAGGAATTGTATTTACTTTATAATCTTACTTTAAACTCTAATATTTTTACAAAGTATAACAATGAAATTATGGAGAATATCAAATCGTATATAACAGAAATATTTCTAAATAAAGATAAAAACTTTCATGGTTTATATGTACGAATCAGAGGAATAGATAAATTACCTAACAAAAAGAATTTCAAAGATATAAGACCATTATTCCTTGAATTTATGGCTTGGCTTGGTTCTCTTTCAAAGGCATTTCAACTTCCAGTTTTCTTAGTTAGGTCTGGTTATTATGGTTTTTATGGTTTGGAACATGGCATTCAAGCTTTTTCTGATACTACTTCAGGAAATTTAGGTGATATACAAGATATTAGAAAAGGAGAATTTCATCCAAAAAAGGAAATGTTGTATGGCAAAACATTGCTTATTGATGACTGTGTTGAACTTACAAAAGAACAATTGGGCATTTATATTAAAGACAAAGGTAGACTTCCTAGATTAGCAGGTGTCCTAGATAAACCGACTGATAAACAAAATAACAATCCAACAGAATTTAGGAATCATTTTTCAAAACCAAGGAGATATGCAACCAGGAGAGAAGAGATAAAACGATTAAGACAATCTATAAAAAAGAAGGAAATCGACTCCTTAGAACAATATTTATCAAGGTGTGATAATAAAGATTTGAAAAAGCTCATTGGCTACAATATTGAATTAATAACCGAAAAATAAATCATTCAGTTTTTTTCCGTTTTGTATTCCAATATGGACTTTTACATTTAGGGCAAACCTTTGGCATTTCTTTTGATTTGTTATTAATAGCAGCAATTAATGCGCACAAAAACACTAAAAGATGCGATATCATTTTTTATCACCATGATGACATTTTATGTTAAAAATTGGGGGATCGAAACACCCATAGTTGGGGGATTTAATTAAATAAAGAAATAAGGTAAAAAAACGAATTATTTCTAATACATTTAATCCTATATTTAATTTTAACAATAGAATATAAATATCTTGGGAAATGTAAATACGTATAGGTGTTTCTATTTCCCAATTTATATTAGCCCTACTACCATACTTATCTACTGGTAATGTACAAAACATGAAAAATTCACCACCTTTTATTCACTTTTCTCATAATCATCGTTCAGATGTTTTGTATAGATTATGCAACCTAAACGGTTAACACAAAATTTCGTATACAAAATATCACATTCTCCTGGTTATTTTTCCCTAAAATCTGCGATGCCTAGTTTGTTGACAACTTTCGCCGCTCCAGAAAAATTCTTCCACTCCTTGTTTTAATTAGGGTGGTAATGTCTAAACAGCTGGGCAAATCATACATTGCCCTCTTAAAAAAACCCCTCTCTGCCACGGTTTCCGTGTCAGAGGATATTCCTATCTGTGTGTTATCTTTCATAACACAACACCTCCTATTAATTTTTGTTGACTTTAAACACTACATACACTCTTGTCTGGGCTTGCCGCCCAGACTCTTTCTGTGATTGACGTCTATAGACTTATGTCATTATAAACTTTTTTGTTTCTTCAACTTTGTCTCTAATGGGGGCGCTAATTAGCCAAGTTCTAATAGCCGTTGCATTTGTAGTATTTTAAGTTAACGTATTTTGAAATTTCCTGGAGTTGGGCCTGACTAACGAGTCAGGAGTTAATTGGTCAAATATTTAAATCTGTCGGATTTTGAGATAACTAGGTGTTTTTTAGCTTTGTACAATATTTACTGCCAATTTTGGTTTTTAGCCCAGAAGAATACGATATAGAAGATTTGTATGGAAATCAACCTGGAAAACACACGTGACTCGGACAATAAGTCGAGAGGGGCTGCCAAGTAGGCGGGTCAAAAATAATTATTAATGGCAAGAGTAATATGAGTATAATTTTTTCTAATAAACTGAGCAAGGTATAAAATAAATTGTCTAAATCGCAAAGTATAGGATAATCGATTGTCCATTCATCACAGATTGGAATAGGAATACCTGTAATCGGTTGTTTCCCTATCTCAACAGGTATATCCATTTCTTTAATAGCATTGTTCTTGTGCAATTCGCCTATAACTAAATTCTTGAAGCGATTAAATGTTTCTTCATCCATCTTACTAATTCTATCTATAAACTTTTGCTGTAATGCTGTTCTATCATTTCGTTTTGGAATTGACAAAATGCTCTTTTCTCCCTTCCCAACATAATCACAAGTCAAATCCTTGCTTTCTTCATCTATCGCTCTCTTACTTCTAACGCTGAAAAGCGGTGATGCTCTGGCGATAGTAGAAGATTTAGTGGTTTGATACCCTACTACACCTGTAAATGATACCAGAACAAGTATTACAACTGCTATGATACTACCAAGGAGTATCTTATTGTTCATAGCCTTCCCTCATGTAATCCATATATGTTCTAATATTTAGTTCTTATTACAGAATAATCTGTTTTGACTCTAAAGTCTGTATTTTAACCTACTAAGGATAAGGATAACAACATGTACCCATAGAATAAAGACCCAAACTATGTAAAAAATTTCCAAAAATATCCACTAAAATATCCATTAAAATTCTGAATAAAAAGTCCAAAATCATATTAATAATACATCCAGGAGACTCATAACAGGTAAAATACTCATTAGTTATATCTTTTAGATTTTTCTTCGTGTCATAATACTTAATAACATTTGGATTTCTCCTTATATACTGGAGTGCCTGTAATGCATCTGATGTTTCTTTATCGGTCATCTGCTCTTGGTATTTTAGGTTTAGAATAATCCTTGCAACGAACCTGCTGAATGCCTTGTCGTCCATTTTACTAACGATGTTTACAGCCTTTTGAGCCAGTTCTGCTCTCTTCATTCTACTTGAGAACTGTATGTTGGTTTCCTCTCCATGTCCAAGATAATCTGTAGATATATCCTTTTCTCCTTGTCCTATTGCTCTACTTGTCCGTATATTGAAAAGTGGTGATGCTTTGGCGATAGCAGATGATTTAATGGTTTGATGCCCAACTACACCTGTAAACGACACCAGAACAAGTATTACAACTGCTATGATGCTTCCAAGGAGTATCTTTTTATTCATAGCCTACCCTCATATAATTCATATATGTTCTAATACTTAGGTTTTTAGCTCAGAGGAATCCGATTCCTAGATTCCAATATATATATTGTAAAATGTAAAAAATCTATCAGTTCGACGATTATTAAAGTAACTTTCTTCAGCAAATTTCCAATTTGGATTGACTTTACAGGTTACTTTATAAAAACCTAGATACTCATCTGGTTCTATAGCATTTAAAAGGGTAAAATCTCTACTTTCGCCAGGTTCTATACCACTGCATATTGTTTCCCAGGTGGAGGAATACACTGTTTCAATAGGGATTACCCCAAATAACATCTTTTTCATTTCAAAAAATATTTCAATTCTATCACCAGGAGTTATTGTATCACCGATATTTTTTATTCGACACTTAATATCACTTAACACAATTATATTATTTGACATATCGAAAATCTTTTCAACAGTCAAATCGGGTTTACCACTAATCCTAATATTTTGAGGTTTAATTTCATCAATATTATCTGATTCTAATTCAGGCACAGCAATAGCCAATGGTAACAGTACCATACCAACTGCTATGATACTACCGAGGAGTATCTTTTTATTCATATTCTATCATACCTCATAAAAATCTATAAAGGACCCTCCTCAAATTCTGCGTCGATGAAAAAAAATCCTATTTTTCCTTTATAGTCATTGGGGAATGTTAGACGCTCAAACATATGAACAGAAACAGATGTAGAACTTATGACAGGAGGGTAATCTGTTTTTGAGTTTCCAGCCATATCGTAAGCAGTGGCATAAACAAACGGATAAGGACAATTTTCGTTAATTACTACTAATAATGCATAAAATGTGACATTTTGTTCATCAAATTGCCTTCCAAATATAAATCCTTTGACAGAGTATTTGGAGGGTAGAGGTGGTGGCCACACGACACTCCACTCGTATGGCGCCGTGTTGTCGGTGAACATCAAAACATCGTTTAGATAGAACTCTACGTAATCCATACCACTTGTAGCGTCACTGCAAGTTGCTGTAAAATCTACGTGAACATTGTCTGGACTTTCCCACGTCAGGTCTATAGTAGGTGGTGTTTTGTCAATCTTGAACTCCGCTACATGTACTGTCCCTTGGTTTCCATCCATATCAACTGCATAGTAGTTTATAGTATGTAATCCATCCTCACAGATAACAAACGGCTCAATATAGACAGTCCACTCTTCGCCATCAACTTTGTAATGAACTGATGCTATCACTTCTGGGTCATAGATAAAACTTACGTTAACACAACTGAAATACCAACCGTTTGCTCCCATTGTACCATTCAAAATAATAGTAACATCAGGTGGTACGGTGTTCGATACCATAGGAGGACTAAGTAGCAGATTTTCTGTAGAATCATATCTTTCTCTTGCAAAATCTCCAGTTGAAGGAATAACACTCACACTAACAAACAAGAGTATAACAGCAACTACTACTCCTTTCTTGATGGAGTTATTCACACTCTTTCCCCCATTATAACCTATGTAGGTTCTTGTATTTAGTTTTTATCTACCAATGGTTATATATGGACTGGGGTTCTATAAACATTTATATACCCAAGCATCTATAGATATAATTGGGAGGAATAAAGTGAAGCATATCATCCCGATACTGGTTATCCTGTTACTTCTTTCATCTGGTTTTGTAGGGACATCTGATACTTCAGTAGAATCTGTTATTGACGAGGAGAAAATAGAACAACCAACTACAATATCTGTTAATTCAGAAAATCATCAATGGCCGATGTATAAACATGACC
>JAUXAU010000023.1 GCA_030619765.1 Thermoplasmatota archaeon | reverse complement strand
TCATCTGCTGATTTTTTGTAGCAGATAAAAAATGAGGATGCTATACATAGTATCATGATAACGCTCTCATTTATACAGCAAAAGTGTTTATGATTAGCAAAAATCAGATATGATTTTGCTAATGTGACAAAGTCAAGTTATGTTTAGTTATTTTTTAGTTTAGAAACTATATCTGCTATCTTTACTACTTCTTGATCCCCTGCCTTCATATCTCTAAGAGTAACAGAATCATTTTCCAACTCCTTGGGGCCTATTATAATAACCTTTTCAGCATTCTTAGAATTTGCATATTTCAGGGATTTGCCAATTCCCCTACGCAAAAGATCTAAATCTGTTAAAATACCTTCTTTTCGTAAATTTTGAGCTATTTCAATGGATTTTCCTATCATTTCTTCGCTTACTGGTATAATATACACATCTGTTTTAAGTGAAGGGAAAGCAAATTTTTCAATTTCTAATGCAAGGATAGTTCTGTCAAAGCCCACTGCAAAACCTGCAGTAGGAGTTTCTCTTCCACCAAATAATGTAACTAACTCGTATGCTCCTCCACCACAAAGTTGTTTTTCCGCTCCTAAAACTGGTGCATCTATCTCGAAGACTAATCCTTTATAGTAGTCAAGTCCTCTTACAATACTCATCTTTATCTGAAAATCCTTTACATTAAATGAACTTTTTAGCAAATCTAGTATCTTTTCTAGGTTTGATAGTTCATCCATTGCAGAGGCATCCTCTTGGATAAATTTTTTAATCTTGTTAATATCTGATGTTTGTAGTATATCAATAAATTCTTTTGTACTATCGTTTGTTATGCCGAGATCAGACAACAAAGAAAAGACATCGTCAAACTGGGATTTGTCAATCAATGGTAATAGTTTCTTTTGACCGTCCTTTGATAAGCCAAGTTTAGTAAACGTGGAGTTTATGATATTTAGATTCCCAATGTTCAGCTGGATATTCTTTAAACCGACATTTTTCAAAATAGTATATGCCATGGCAACAAGTTCAGCATATGCCTCTGGAGTATTGGTTCCTACTATTTCACAACCTGCCTGCCAGAATTCTCTATACCTTCCTTTTTGCGGTCTATCGTATCTGAAGCAGTTGCCAAAATAGAATAACTTCAAAGGTTTTGGTTCCATTTGCATTTTTTCCACATAAAAACGTATCACTGGGGCAGTAAGTTCTGGCCTTAGAGCAAGTTCTCTATTGCCTTTATCCGAAAAAGCATAAATCTCATCAATAATGGAATCGCCAGATTTGGCAGTAAAGAGTTCCAAAGTCTCAAATGTTGGGGTTTGAATCTCCCCATATCCAAATGATTTAAACGTAGATGCCATGTTTTCCTCGACATATCTACGTTTTTCCATTTCTTCTGGAGTAAAATCCCTTGTTCCTCTCGGTAATTGAAACACGATTTGGTTGTATAACAAGAATATTTAATTATGTTTCTATCTCCAAAGAGAACACATAACACAAAATTCTTCATACTTCATTTTGATTGAATTTTTTTATCTTCTTCGGCCTTGTGATTTGAAACTGAGAAATTCGATAATCTGCGGTTTTTCATCCAATGTTTCAGATGTATAACCTACAGATATTTTTCCAATTGCTTTTACATGATATCTCCAGTAATGAGCAGTAAAAATCCTTGCGTGTTGTTTATAAAAAGTTTTCATATGTATACTTACGTTTATTGGAATATGGTTATCTGAGATTGTATTTGTTATCTGTAAATCAAACTCCGATGGTATCCATCTTCGATGGTCATTCACAAAGTTTTTCGGAGTGAAAGTGATACTTGTTGGTGGGATGCTGTAGAATTCTTTTTTGTTCTGGGCGTTGTTTTTATCTTGATTTATTATTGCAAGCAAATCTCCTTTTTCAGTGGTTTGCATTGTTTTTGCCCAAGTTATATTCAATGTATCTCCAGTGATTCTCCCCCAGAACCATCCCAGATTTTTAAATGCTGTAGAAGGGGAATACCCCCAGTTATGATCATGGTATCCTACCCCTTTTACTGGTATTGTACGCCTATTGACTGTTATTGTTCCACTAACCTTGGCCTTTGGTAGTGGGACTGTCCAGCATGTATTTAATGTTTCAATCTTCCATCCCTGTGTGGTACCGATAAATGTGAGATCAACTTCATGATAGTCAATTTTTAATGATATATGATATCTCCATTCTCCGGTTTTTTTATAATGGTTCTGATCAAACTCGACGACTGGTTTACTATTTATATGTATACAGGGATGATCATAGGATGTATAAAAATTGCTTAACAGATCTGTTTTTATCGCATCAACTTCGACTTTTCCTTTTTTGTAGATGTTAATTCGGGATTCTACAATGCCACTGTTCCTTATATGGTAGGCTCTCACTCCTACATGGATGCTATATCCATTGCCAAACACAGCGTCAAAATACCACCATTCAATATCTAAAAGGTTAATATTCCCATGAAATGCGTCATCTTGAGGTGTGATATCAGTTGCCCTAAGGAATTGATTAGCTGTCTTGGCATTGTCTAAGTTTACTGCTTTTACATTCATACTTTTACTTGATAATAGTACCATGATTTATAATAATACGTTTTCCTTGAGAATACGATAGCATTGCAAGTCACCATTCAATATGTTTGGTGGATTTTGCACTTTAAAATTTACCTTATTAAAAATAAAGAAAAAAAGAAGAATGCAGGTTTTTTTCTTTACGAGATTGAAATCATGATATAGAATAATAATACAAATCCTTTCCCTATTCTTGTCACTTCTTCAACACCGTCGGCACTTGCCGTAATAGTTATTTCCACAGGGCCAAATCCTAGCACTGGAACGTCGAATATTGCTCCTATGCCCCCTGCTTCAATAGTGCCGATGTTCTCTGATATTTCTCGTCCTATAAATATTATGCCACCATCTAAGACAATACTTGAGACGACGTTGGTGGCATTACTGGTTCCATTGTTTTTAATCTCTGCAGATATTCCTAACAATCCACCGATAATTTCTCCAATTTCAAGTTCAAGTTCTGCGAATTCATAGTTGTATGTATATTCTGTCCAGTTTGTAGAGGCTTCTACATAAGGATCTTCAGTAATAATCTCAAAACTTGAAGTATTATTATCTGTTTTAGACACACCGACTTGGAATCTTTCTAAACCATATTGATCTGTAATAGATTTTGCCCAGAATGAAATTTCAACACCATTTCTAGCTTCGTTTACAGTAAAATCGTCTAGCATGAAAACAAATGCATCGTCAGAGATACAATGAATGGCGATGTATATTGTCTCTCCACCGATGTTTAATTCAGGAGTGATCAGCCAATCATCATTTGGATTATCTGGAGGCCTTGTTGAAAAACATGCAGCATATTTATCTCCAGTATGAGCATCCCAAGCTGTTCCGTTAGCAGGAGGTTCTGTTGCAGAAGCATTAAAAATTATAAATGAACCGTTATAGTATTCATTGGTAAAATTATAATCTAAACTTCCCCACGTTGATCCTCCATCCCCATCATATTGGGCCCACGGTGGAAAATCCAGAACAAAATTTTCATAAGTTTCAAAACCATCTTCAAATACCGCTGCATTTACGGTACTCGAACCTTTAAATGATTGTATGTTCGTGACTATACCTGAGTCATTAAATGATTTCGTTTTTGTGCCTGTTAATCCTGCAACTCCTGGCATTACTAATGTCAAGGCGATGCTTAAGATTAAAATTGATTTCAAAATATTTTTCGAATTTTTCATAATTTTATATCCCCCAGAATCGTACGCGATATAATACTATTCAGAGAATTTAAATATTTCTATTAGAAATTATATGTTATTATATAAAAAATTTAAAAAATTTTAGTTCAATGGTTAGATTATCATATAATTTTTAGAATCTAGACCATGTGGATTAAATTTATATACTCGATAATGTTGCCTTTGTTTAAAGGGTCTAGTTGTGTAAAAAATGATTTCTAAACAAATTATTTTCATTCTTTTTACCCTCCCTTACTAGACCCCTTACTATTTTTCATACCTATGTGGATGGAATAATATCCTAAATCAAGAAAAATAGTAAAAGAGAAAACGCATGTAAAATTAAACTACCGCTTTTAAGTGAAATTCAACAGAATTTGGTTCTTTGCTATAATCTGTAATATGGGTTATTTCAAGATTTTTCCCGTTTCAATATACCATAAATATAAATCAAGTTCAGCTAAACTAAAATCCAATTTTCTTGCGATATCTTTTAACGCATCTTCAATTTCCAAATATCTTTTTTTAGAGAGTGATTTAGGTCTTTTTATTAGATTATATCTTACGAGGATATCAATTATATGAAAATCAATAATGGCATAATCATCAAAACCAATGTTTCTTAAGAAATGGCTAGCCTCTTTGTATCCAAATCCTTTAATATTTTTAACTAACCATTCTCTTAACTCTTTACCATCTGAAGATTGTATAATATTTTTTAAAGAGTCTTTATATTTCGCAGATTCTGAAATATATTTTGCTCTTGTATTTGGATAACGATGACCAAACTCTGCTAGTTTTTTTGCTAATTCTTCTTCAGAAAGTGTTAGAAATTCTTCTCCAATCTCTCTTTGAATCTTTATACATTTTTCAGCATTAAAATTTGCAGTGAGTACACAGAAACAAAGTTCGTTGAAGAGATCATCACTTGAGTCCCTGTCAATTCCTTTAAACTCTTTTATACGAGTATTCACTAGTGTTCCTACACTCCCCTTCAAAGTCTCGATTGACTCTAACAATTTTTCCATTAATAATCACTAAATATTCGCAGTTGTCTTACAATATAATTAATATCAATGTCTTGTCGGTTTTTCAGGGAATCCATTTTTTTTCAATCTTTAAAGGATTTCATTGATTCGTTCGATGATAACTTTCTTTTCTAATTCATCCAATTCCTGATCAAGTTTAGGATATACCTCTTTCTCCTCGAATTTTTTGTGTTTCATTAGCATTACTTTGAAATCATAGAAATCAAAGGGTCTTCGCTTTTTGATGTTTCTTCTCATCACCCTCAATTTATTTAATATTTCATTGTGTTCTTTGATAAGCTCTGGCAACATAGCATAACCCGTAGTAACATTTTCTGGCTCGTATGAAGTAAATATCGCTTTTTCTTCAGTAAAAAAATGCTTTTCAAGCGTCCAATCGAATTTATCAAATACTTTCATAGTTGAAACTATGTCTTGCTCTTGATCAATGACTTTTTCAACATCATTAAGTAATTTTACAATTTTTCCATGATCTTTTACCATTCGATCCAATATTGCTGTTGATTTCATTTTCTTTATATTCTTCATTTTTTACCTCCTAAACCCATTCTTCTTTCAGAATTTTTCCTTTAATACTCACAACAATAGATTTTATTGGAATTTTTCTAGAGGCTTTTTCAGAAGCTTTTTTTGCAAGACCCAGTAGCCCACTACAACAAGGCACTTCCATTGTCATAACAGTAAGAGTGTTAATCTTTGCATCATCAATCATACTTGTCAACTTACTAAGATACACATCCACATTTGAATCAAGTTTTGGACAAGCAATCACAATACTCTTATCTTTAAGATAGTCTTTATGAAAATCACCAAGAGAATAACCAACACAATCAGCAACAAGCAACACATCTTTACCTTGGAAATATGGTGCATTAGGTGGTACCAAATGGAATTGTACCGGCCATTGTCGGAGTTGAGAACGCCTGGTTCCACTTTCTTCTGTCTCATCTACTTTTTCATCTGAAAAATCTATCGTCCTTGTTCCAGGACATCCTTGAGGTCGATGAACACACTTGTCAGCAGGTTTTTCATCAAGATTTACTTCTATCTCCTTCTCTTTCAAAACCTCTAAAGCCTCATTGTAATATCCCATTTCGCCATGATCTTTCAAATGTTTAAGATGTGCAATAATCGTGTTTTTACCTGCTTTTACAATGTTTTCCATGGTCTTCTTTTCGTCGTACTCTTCTGCCTCACGTTCTTCAGTTGTTATAGCTCCTTGAGGGCAATGTCCGATACAGGCACCCAGGCCATCACAGAATATATCACTAATGAGTCTTGCTTTTTCATCTATTACTTGTAATGCTCCTTCTGGGCAGTTAGGAATGCACACTCCACAACCATTGCACTTTTCTTCATCAATTTTTATTATCTTTCTTTTAGCCATATTGCCAACCTATGCAACTGCTTTTAATGTCGGCAAATCTTCCTCAACTGTCGAGTTCGGCTGTATGTTGAATTTTTCAACCAAGACATTTAACACATTTGGTGAGACGAACGCAGGAAGTTTTGGACCAAGCATTATATTTTTAACACCCAGCGATAACAAAGAAAGCAACACTAGAACCGCTTTTTGCTCATACCATGCAATGTTATATGAAACAGGTAATTCGTTGATTCCCACTCCAAACACTTCTGCAAGTTTCTGTGCTATGACCACAAGCGAGTAAGAGTCATTACACTGACCTGCATCAATTAATCTAGGAATACCCTCAATATCACCAAGATCAAGTTTGTTGTATCGGTACTTTGCACAACCAGCAGTAAGTATCACTGTATCATTTGGGAGTGCTCTTGCAAATTCTGTGTAATATTCCCTTTCATTATGTCTACCATCACATCCAGCCATGACAACGAATCGTTTTATTTTACCAGTTTTAACTGCTTCAACGATTTTATCTGCAACACTTAAAGTAGCATTATGGGCAAAACCAATGGTAATCTCCCCCTCCTCAAGTTTTTCAGGAGCAGGACAATTTTTTGCATGAGTGATAATCTCTAAGAAATCCTTTGCGTTTCCATCTTTTCTATCTGGAATGTGTTTCAATCCTTCAAATCCTACAACGCCTGTCATGTAAACCCTGTCTTTATACGAGTCTCTTGGAGGCACTAAACAATTTGTTGTCAACAGGATTGGACCATTGAATTTTTCAAACTCTTCTTTTTGTTTCCACCAAGCATTTCCATAATTTCCAACAAAATGAGAATATTTCTTAAATGCAGGATAAGCATTTGCAGGAAGCATCTCACCATGAGTATATACATCAACACCAGTGCCTTCAGTCTGCTCAAGCAATTCCTCCATATCCTTTAAATCATGACCACTGATAAGAATACTTGGATTGTCTCTTACACCTAGATTGACGCTCGTGGGCTCAGGATTACCATATGCAGATGTATTCGCTTTATCCAACAAGGCCATGGTTTTAACACCGATTTCTCCACATTTCATTACAAGACTTACTAATTCATCTACTGATAGCTCTTTAGTAGTCCCAGCTAATCCCTCCTGCATGAACTTAAAAATCTCTTCATCTTTTACACCGAGAACATAAGCGTGATGTGAGTATGCAGCCATTCCTTTTATTCCATAAGTTAACAGCCAACGAAGTGATCTTATATCTTCATTCTCTGTGCTTAATATGCCTATTTTTTCTGCTTTTTCAAGTATTTCTTGCTCGTTATCAGACTGCCAGCTTACAGAATCATGTTGAGAGTCTATTGAGATACTTTCTTTAATTTTCTCTCTTAGTTTAATTGCTTCCTGAATTTTGTCTAAAAAGTATTGTTTATCGAAGTTTGCATTTGTAATTGTTGCAAATAGATTTTCCATGATGAATTTATCTGCTTCTTCAGAGTTTTTACCTTGTTTTCTTGCTTCGATATTACATACAGATATTCCTTTCATTAGGTAAATAAGAAGATCCTGTAAATTCGCAACATCACCTTTTTTACCACATGCTCCTGCTGTTGTACAACCTGTATTATTTATTGTTTCTTCACATTGATAACAAAACATATCTTCACCTCAAAAATTCATCAAGAGCTTTCTTAACTTCAACAACATAGGTCATTGCTGGACCACCACCCATAAGAATTGCTACTGATGCCGCTTCCAGGATTTCTTCTTTAGTGGCCCCTGCTTTGAGCGCTTTTTCTACATGGATGGCGATACAATATTTACACCGAGCTGTTATTGCTGTTCCAATAGCAACAAGTTCTTTTGTCTTTGTATCGAGCACTCCTTCTTTGAGTACTGATCCCATAAAGGCTTTGAAATGCCTCAGAGTTTCCGGTTGTTGTTTTGATAATTCTCCCATCATTTGCATTACACTATCGACAGACTCTTTCATTTCACCCATATTCATCACCTATCTCCGAATTCAATTAGCCTTCCACAACCCATGGATATTGCAGTATTCTCGCGCTTCTATCTTATCGGCTTTAATGTCAAATTCTGCCTGTGGTTTATCACCGGGTTTCAAAAACTTTCTATAAGCGGCACCATCAGCAATTATCTGTATCCATTCTATGTAATGCTCTTCAAGCATTGGATGATCTTGATTCTGCCCAATCTTTACAAGAACTCCATTTGCGGTTTTCTCCATATAAGGAACATGTTTTTCAGTTGATGCATCCTCGGTTTTCTCCTCAAGAAGCTTCATTTCCTGCCCACAACAAACAAGTGCGCCTTGACCAGCATGAACAACTTCTACTATATTCCCACATATCTCACATCTGTATATCTCTCTAACTTTCGTCATAATTTTTACCTCCAAAATTTTTACTTCTTCTTTTTATAATCTTTTATTGCCGCCTGTAATGCATCAGCTGCCAAATTAGAGCAATGCATCTTTTGGGGTGGCAAACCATCAAGTTCATCTGCTACATCATTACGAGTTATTTTCATGGCCTCATCTATATGCTTCCCCATGGCTAGTTCTGTGATCATGCTACTGGTAGCAATAGCCGAGCCACAACCAAAGGTTTTGAATTTAATATCAGTAATTTTGTCATCTTTTACATTGATGAAAATCTCCATGAGATCTCCGCAAACTGGGTTACCAACTGTCCCATGTCCATCAGGGTTTTTTATCACTCCTACATTCCTTGGATTCATAAAATGCTCCATGACTTTCTTGCTATAACCTACCATCTTTATCACCTATTTTTTACAAGTGGGGAAAGCCTTCTCAGTCTTTCCACAGTTTCCCTTACTGCTTTTACTACAACTGGTACTTGCTCAATTTTATTTGAACGACCCAGAGTTATTACCATTGAACCATGAGCCTCCTCATGTTTTAAACCTATAGCTAATAAAACATGTGACGCCTCCAATGTTTTATGAGAACAAGCAGAACCAGTAGCTATCTGAATGTTGTACATGTCCATATTCAAGAGGATGCTCTCTCCTTCTATATGGCTAAATCGGAAACTTGCATGATGAGGAAGGCGATGTTTTGGATGACCTGTTAGATATGCTTGATCGATCTTCAATATCTCATTGATGAGCTTATCTCGAATTTTTTCAAGTCTAGCACTTTCCCCTCTCATTTCTTTTTGTGTTATCCTTACAGCCTCGCCCATCCCGGCAATCGCAAACACGTTTTCAGTTCCAGAGCGTAAACCACGTTCCTGGCCACCACCAGGCATAACAGATTGAACTTTTACACCGGGTTTAACATAAAGTACACCAGCACCTGGAGGTCCATAAAGATCATTGGATGAAAGCGTCAAAAGATCGATACCGTCCTTCTGGACATCAATAGGAATTCGACCTGCAGCAGCCGTTGCATCAACATGTAAAAATCTACCTTTTTTATGAACAATTTTACTTACCTCTTTAATAGGTTGAATAGTACCAATTTCATTATTTGCATACATAATTGATGTCACAATTGTATTAATAGTCAATAGATCATCAAGCTTATTTTGATCAACAATTCCAGTGGAATCAACAGGAACAATGTTGAAAGTGAAACCATTTTTCTGAAGTTCCTTCATAGGATTAAGAACTGATATATGCTCTATGGCACTTGCAAGAACCTCCTTTCCATCTTTCTGGTTTCTAAAAGCAGTTCCCCGAATAGCAAGATTATTTGACTCCGTCGCACCACTAGTAAAAACAATAGATTTCTCATTCTCCGCATTGATAAACCTAGCAATTTTGGCCCTAGATTCTTCGATAGCCTGTTTTGCTTCCAGCCCTGCAGAATAAAGAGACGACGGATTCCCAAAGTCTCTTGTCAGGAAAGGTTCTGCAATTTTAAGAACCCGTTGATCAACAGGTATACATGATGCGTGATCCAGATAAATTCTGTCCATAATTTCCCTCGTTAAAACCACATTGTCGCACCAGCTTCCAGTGCAAGATCATTCAATGTTCCTGCACCAACAATTTTAACACCTGGAATAAGCTCAACTTTTTCCCAACCTAGCATCTGTTTAGATGCTTCACACACGTAGATTTCAATTCCCATGTCAAGGGTCTTTTTAATCATTTCTGCTACACTTGGAAAACTACCAAGTTTGATTTTTTCAGCCACACCAGGTTTCAAAATCTTCAAACCCATGCCAAGATAATATACTATAGGCTTTATATCCATCATCTTGGCCGTCTGAGCTAAAACCAACGGCGAATACTGTTTATCTGTAGCATCGGTTGTTTGCACATAGAGAATTGAATTCTCATCTTTCATATTCTTCACAACCTCCTATTTCTTTTTTTTTCATTTCATTCTTTTAATAAAGAAGGTCATAATACTACCTTCTTTTTCAAATCTAAGTATTTCATGCCCTGTTCGTTTAGCCCATCGTTTTATATCCTCTTCTGCGGCTGGATCATCTGCCTCAACCTTCAGCACCTGTCCAACCTCGAGTTTATCAATTTCTTCCTTTGTCATTGCAATTGGCATAGGGCAGTAAAAACCCACACAGTCCAACTCTGCATCAGGTACAATATTTGAATCCAGTGTTAACACCTCTCTTTTCTATCCACCTAAATAATCCATTTCATACCAATATCCAGTTTTACTCAGATGATTGAACTCTTGCTCAAGGATAGAATAATGGTTTTTCTCTTGATCTATAATCTCATTAATTATTTCTTTAAGCTCACTCTCAACGATTTTTTCTTTTATTTTTGTATAATACTCAATGGCTTCATTCTCACTAGTCATTGCCATATTAAGAGCATCAAGTTCATTAGTATCTGGATTAGCACCCTCAACTGTTTTGAGATCTTTTGGAAAGATCGGCGTATCAGTATATTTTTTACTAGAGTTTATTAGTTGATCCCATTCTGTTTTTCCAACCTTTTCTCGGAACATTTTTTCAAAAACATCTAAGTGTAGAAGCTCATCGTTAGCTAAACTGTCAAAAACGGTTCTACCCATTTCACTTGAAGTTTGAGCTGCTGCCTTTTTATAAAAGGAATAACCATCTTTTTCCATTTGAATAGCTGTTTTTATTGCATCTTTAACATTTTCAATATCAGACATTTAAGTTCACCATTTTTAGTAATTCTCCGCCCAAATTTCGTAATAGCTTTGTTTATGCTGACAAGCAGGGCATACATCTGGGGCTTCTTTTCCTTCATGAACATAACCACAGTTTCGGCATTTCCATTTAACGACTTTGTCTTTTTTGAAAACCTGGTTTTTCTTTACATTTTCTAAGAGTTTTCGATATCTTCTTTCATGATAAGCTTCTACCTTACCTATTTCCCTAAAACTATGAGCAACCATTGGAAAACCTTCTTCCTCAGCAGTTTTTTCAAAATCAGGATATAACGTTCCCCATTCCATTTTTTCACCTTCAGCGGCTGCAAGAAGATTTTCAGCTGTATTACCTATAACACCAGCAGGATATTCAGCAATAATTTCGACATCTCCTCCTTGGAGATGTTTAAAAAAGATCTCAGCATGTTCTTTTTCGTTATCTGCAGTTTCAGTAAATATTGCTGATATTTGTTCATAGCCCTCTTTCTTTGCCTTGGATGCAAAATATGTATATCGCATCCTTGCCTGTGATTCCCCCGCAAATGCTGCAAGGAGATTTTTTTCTGTTTTTGTTCCGTTTAAACTTTTCATATTCTTTCCTCCAATTTAATCATATTATGGTCCAACATGGACCATTGGCCAATACACATCAGCCTCCTCAAAACGTTCCATGCTTCCTTTTTCCATTTCAAGGATCTTATAGTGCCCCAGCTCCATATCAGAAAAGTACAACAAAGTGTTGTAAATCTTGCACCCTTCTTCAAAACGACCTGCTAATAATTTATAGAAATCGCAAGCAGATTGTTCTGCCTTCATCGCCTTTGTTAAGAGTTTACTTAAAGGGGTATCTTCAGAAAATTCTACCTCAGGTAGCGGGACAGGTGTTGTCTTTGGTAATGCTATTTCATTTTCAGGGAAATGATTCTTGTAAATTTCCTCAATAAAGTTTCTGTGCTTTTCTTCTTCATTTGCAAGAAACTCCAATTTATCTTGTAATAATCCATTTTTCGTCTTTTTAGCCATTTTTGAATAAAGTTGTTTGCTATCTATTTCACTTTTGATAGCTGCTAGGAGTAGCTCTTCAAGATCAAAGGCATTTAAATCCATTATTTTCACCTTTTTATTTGTTGTAGGTTTTCAGCATGCAAGTCAAGATGATCTGTTTCAATCTCAACAAGCACACTAAAGAACTCTTTAAGTCGTAGTGATGTTGCTTCATCTCTAAATTTTGAATAGGCCTTGATTGCACGATCCTCCCGCTCCCAGCCCTCTTGGGTATTCTCCTTAGCACTTGAACTACACGCGAGTTTCTCCAACTCAGGTCTTGATATCTTCAAGAACTTTGAGATAGCAGAAGCATGTTCACGCTCGACTTTCATCAACGCCTTAAATTTAGCAATATCATATTCGTCACCCGCTTTTTGAGCAGCATTTTTAGCACAGTCATAAAACGCTGTGTTATCTAATTCGAGTTTCAAAGCTGCCTCAAGATCTTCCTTTTCCACTGTAGTCAACTCAACATTGAACTCATTAGGATTCCAATCTTTCGCTTCAACAAAATATCGACGCTCTGCACCGCAAAACGGACATTGTGTTGATGCCTCAGTTCCAATATACGGATCGCCGCATATCCGACATCTGAATACCTTAACCTTTGCCATATCATTTTACCTCCGCCATCTTATTTTTCTCTTTTTTGTTTATTTTATTCTCTTCATTGGTACGCCGCAACAATATGGCACAGATTTCGGCTCTTCATCAAACTCTATAATGCCACAATTGCAGTCTTCTTCTGGACATTCACATTCGTACTGTATCTTTTTTCCAGCGTTTTCACATCCACAACTTTTACACATATTATTTCACCTTCTTTTCTTTATTTCTTCACATATTTTCCTAATTTTTTTCCTTTTTTTCTTACATCCAGCAGTTCTTTTTCATCTGGAACGTAGTTGAGATTGATACTTTCAACTGGCATGTCCCATGATAAGTCTTTTATAATTTTCTCAATTTCACCAACCGCCTGTCCTCCCCAACCATAGGATCCAAAAACAAATCCTATTCTATTCTTTGGCCTAAGTCCCTTAAGATAAGTAAGAAAACCACCCATTGTCGGAAGCATAGTATTGTTTAGCGTTGGAGAGCCCAGGAGTATCAGCTTAGATGAAATTACATCAGTGATAACATCTGAGATATGAGTGTTCTTTAGATTCCTCATGGTGACATGAATGCCTGCTTCTTCTATCCCCCCTCTTAGTGCGTAGGCTATTTTTTCTGTTGAACCCCACATGGAATCATAGACAATGAGTGCTTTATCCTCAGTTTCATATCGTGCCCATTTTGTATACTCCTTAAGAATCTGTGGAATCAGCGAACGCCATATTATCCCATGGCTTGGTGCAATCATTTCAATGTCAAGTCCAGATAGTGCTTCGAGTGCTTTCTCTACTTGACCTCCATATGGCATAACTATGTTTGCATAATATTTAGCTGCTTCTTCCTTTAAGATGCCCCAGTCAACTTCATCATCAAAACGTTCTGATGTTGCAATATGTTGACCAAATGCATCGTTTGGAAGAAGAAGCTTATCACTTGGAAGGTAGGTAACCATTGAATCTGGCCAGTGAACCATTGGTATTTCAACAAAGTGAAGTGTTCGTTCTCCAATGTTAAGTGTATCTCCTGATTTAACAACTTTAAAATTCCAGTCTTTTTTGTAATGCCTACGAAGACCCTTTTCTCCTCTTGTTGAAGTGATAATCTTTGCATTTGGTGCAACTTCTAAGAGTTTTTGAATTGATCCTGAATGGTCCATTTCTACGTGATTCGAAATTATATAATCTATCTTTGAAGGATCAACAATTTCTTTTATCCTAGAAAGCATTTCATCAAAGAGATAGTGTTTTACTGTATCTACTAATGTTATTTTTTTATCCATGATTAGGTAAGCGTTGTATGTCGTTCCTCTTTGGGTAATATATCCATGGAAGTTTCTAATATCCCAGTCGATACCACCAACCCAGTAAATATCCGGCTTTATCTCAACAGCATTCAATTAAATTACTCCTTTTCAAAATCTTCTTTTCCGGCTCCACAAACAGGACATACCCAATCATCAGGAAGATCTTCAAATTTAGTTCCGGGTGCTATTCCGTTATCCGGGTCTCCTTTTTCAGGATCGTATACATAACCACATACTTTGCAAACATATTTATCCATTTTTTCTTCCTCCTTTTTTACAGTTTCATCAATACTTTTCATATAGGTTGGAGCTGTTTTTGGTGAAACACCACCTTTAACCTTGTGATAATACTCATAAGTCATAGGTTTATCTTCCGTTAAAATCTCAGCATTTACTACTTCTCCAATAAAAATAGTATGAGTTCCACATTCTATTGAATCAATAATTTTTCCTTCAATATAGCCGATTGAACTATCTGTAACAATTGGTGCATTAGTTTTGCCGATTTTATAATTTATATCTTTGAATTTATCAACATTTTTACCTGATTTAAACCCAAAATTACCAATGAGGGTCATTGGAGCTTTTTCTGACAAAATTGAAGCTGTAAAAACTTTACTTTTTTTAATATATTCATGAGTTAGATTCTGTTTATTTATACTAATTGCTACCCTTGGTGGTTCTGCCGTTATTTGGAATAATACGTTAGCTATTTGTCCGTTTATTTTATCGTCATCTTTCGAAGATATTATATACAGACCATATGAAATTTTATGTAATGTTTTAAGATCCATTTCTGTTGGTCTCCCCCTTCGAGCATTTTTTACATATGCCTTTGAAATATCCATGTACCTCCTCTACTTCATGTCCACATTCTAACATACTTCCTAAGTTCGGGCATTCGACATTGATATCAATAATCTCCCCGCATTTTTTGCAAAGAAAATGATGATGCATACCATGTTTAAAATCATATCGGAGTTCAGAGCCAGATATTGTAATTGATTGAATTAGGCCATGATTCAAAAGTATATCTACAGAGTTATATACAGTTGTTTTAGACAAAGCAGGGTTATTTTCTTTTAACGCAGAATATATTTCGTCAACAGTTGGATGAGTTCTGTGTTCATCTAAATATTTTAGAATTTCTAGTCTTTGAGGTGTTATTTTTATTTGGCTTTCTTTTAGTAATCGTACATATTTTTCAAACATCTAGAACCACATTTGTAATAATTTCTAATTTGTATTTATTACAATTTAATATGTAATACAAAATGGGGTATTTAAAGTTTTCTATAAAAAGAGTCGCCTCCTTACCAACAGGATAGTTTTAGACGGATCTGTCGGGATTAAGATATTTCCTAAGATATGGACTGAGGAGAAAGCATGTTTTTTCCTTGTTGACTGTTTTGCTATAAATTGAACCAATCCATTTTTTAAAATTATTAAACCGCAGGTCATCGATTATGATTATCTATACTTATAAAAATTTATAATTGTTTTAATAAGGAATAAACGTGAAAATGTAAACTAAAAGGAATGACATATAAATATCAATTTCCAAACAATTTACATAAATACAAATCATTTTTCCACAAAAATGCAAAAAGTATATAAATGATTTGCGATATAATGGAATACATGCAGTTGTCTGAAACAGAACTCAAGATATTACAACAAATTGCAAATGGTAACACAGATATAAAAAAAATAGCAGAAAAACTCGATAGAGATATTAGTAGAATCTATAGATCGAAAAATAAACTAATTGAAAAAAAATTCCTTGAATTTTCTCAAAGTACATTCAAACCAAAAAAAATTACACATATAACTCTCTTCTTACAACTCTTAATAAAACATCCGAACATGGTAAATCTACTATCAGGATCAGGGATACCATTACTTATTGAACTTCTTCATCCAAAAACAGTAGAAGAAATAGAGTCAGAAACAGAATTTAAAAAAAGCATTATTTATAAAAAAATAAAGCAAGCAATCAATATTAGTGCAGTAATTCCAAAACAAAAACACAAATATGTTATAAACGAAAAAATATGGAAAGATCTAAAAGATTTTCTTGTAGAATATAAAAAACACGAAGAAACTACCGATTCAAGAATTCCCGCAAATTCAAATATTTACTATAAAAATAAAGGAGAAATTGTATTTTCCAACAACGCTGATCTTGATGCAACACTAACAGGCTTTTCAGCCTATGAAAAACATGGCATAAAACTACTGTTAACAACAAATTACTATTATTTACCTAAAAAAACACTTACAATACAAGATATATTAAAACATTCACTATATATCACACAAAAGGATAAAAATATTCGAAATCTGACATTCATCTGCTTATTTTTCCTGAAAAATAAAAACGATCTTTTATCGATCAAACATCTTATATTAAATAAAATAAAACAAATCTTAAAAGGAAAAAATATACAAGGATATCCAACATTAGAAGAAATAAAAGAAAAGGCAGACGTATATGATATCAGAATTTAAACAACTAGAAAAATTATTTCATGAAATAGATAAACAACTCAAAACAGATGTTAACGTCTATGTTATAGGAGGAGTTGTTCTATTATACCATGGTTTAAAACCAGCAACAAAGGATATAGATATTATTACAACAGATGAAAACGAATATATTGCATTTAAAGAAGTACTAAAATCTATTAAGTTTAAAATAAAAGATCCAGTTGGTGTTTATAAAAAATTAAATCTGAGTTCCATACTTGAAAGAAATGATTATAGGATAGATATATTCTATCAGACTGTTTGTAAAAAATTATCCTTATCTGAAGGTATGAAGAAAAGAGCAAACAACATAATAGATCTAAAGCATCTTAAAGTATTTCTTTGCTCCAATGAGGATATATTTATATTCAAAAGTCTAACAGAGCGAGAAGGAGATCTCGAAGATTGCATATCACTAGTAAAACAAGGAATCAGTTGGGTTATAATCCTTGAAGAACTTGTATCACAAATAGAAACGAATGGACAAGATGTTTGGATAACATGGATCGGAGAACGATTCGATATCCTGGAAGAAAAAGGAATCAACATATCAATAATGGAAGAAATCAATAAAATGAGAGAGGAATATTTCAATCAACTAGAAAGAAAATATCAGAGATCGTCGTAGGTGTAAGAATCCAACGGATCTGCCGGGATTCGAACCCGGGTCAGAGGCTCCGGAAGCCCCTGTGATATCCAAGCTACACTACAGATCCTTTCACTCTATCTTTAAATTCTTATTTTTGTAATATTCAGTTGTATTCATTATCTTATACTATAGCTGTTCAAATTTAGTTATGCATTCTAGAGTAAATATTCTTCTAAAGAAGTGGGGATAATTATTTTTAAATTCCTTTTAGAAGCCTCATTTTCGATCATTTCTCGTTTGTTCTTTTTCACATCCCTTTGAAGATGGGTTAATGCCAAACATTTAATATTGTTTCTTTTTGCCATCTGTATTAGACCTTTTACCGATGAATGAACAGGTATTTTTTTATCAAATAAATATGCTTCATGAATTACGAGGTCAGCATTTTCATATAGTCTTTCTGTCTCTTTGGTAAACATTCCGTCTCCGCTATAACATACAGATTTTTTTCCATCATATATCCTTATGGCAAGGTTTTTTACCGAATGAGTTGTGGGTGCAAATTCCAACTCCAATTCATTAAGTTTGATTTTCTGGTTTTTTTTAACTTCTATAAAATCTATTGTAAATTCAAATTTTGAAAAACAATCCTTATATCCATATTCAATCAATTCTTGGATTGATTTTTTCAATCCCTTATGGCATATAATGGTTAACGGCTTTGTTCTTTTTTCTTCCCACATCCTAACAAGAAGTGCTGGTAATCCAAAATAATGGTCTGCATGTCCATGGCTAACAAATACTGCATCCAAAAACGATTGATTTGGATTATATCTCCAGAGTTGTCTTGGTGTAGAATAACCACAATCGAGCAGAAGAATTGTATCAGATAAAATCAGATGTGAGTTATTTGGATTTTCTTCATCAAATGCCTCTCCAACACCTAAAAAAATAACATTCATGAAAAGGCATCAAATGCTAATAATAAAAAGTTAGTGGCGTTAGAAACATACGTTCAGGATAGTGATTTATACATGATGAGATATTATGAAAATGGTGGCATTTTTTGGACGTAAAAGAGGCAATTCAGAAACGCTATAGTGTAAGAAGTTTTTCAGACAAAAAACTATCATCTGACATAATTTCTGAGATCATAAAATATGCACATCTTGCACCATCTGCAGGAAACCTACAGGCACGGGATTTTATAATAGTTGACGATATTGAAATAAAAAAAGAATTGAGTAGAGCTGCCTTAAACCAAGAATTTATTGTTGAAGCACCAATAAATATTGTTGTTTGCGCTAATTTAAACCGTATCTCTCCATATGGGGGTAGAGGAAAAGAGTTATATTGTATTCAAGATTCTGCTGCAGCTGTTGAACATATTCTGCTTTTAGCGGTAGATAATGGATTAGGTGCCTGTTGGGTCGGCGCATTCAATGAAAATGAAGCATCAAAAATTCTAATTTTTTTCTAACTTTACAGGCAGAGTTACTACTTCTCTATTCCTTGGTTTGACTGTTAAAGATTCTTGCCAAGAAAGGTTCATCCATTGTCTGATATAGGGAAATAGCAACATCGTTCCATGGATGAACATAAGTAAAAAAGTCGGCATTGCGGCACCCAAAATCGACTATTTCTTCAATATCCTCAGGTTCCAAAATATTATACTGTGGATCCGAACACATCTTGTGGACAAAGTTAGAAATCTCTTTCCTTGTTGGTTTAACACCGTTGTTTTTTTCAACCAATTCAAAAAAAGCAATTGAAAAGGGGTAATAGAATATGTGATAGAGTTCAAGTTCTCGATGTATTGCATCTTCTGGTATTAATTCTTTAAGTCGTACACTTTTAGTTTCCCTTCTAAATTTAGTAAGTTCCTTTTTGCAGACTTCTGCTATTGTGCCAACCTTACACGAGTGTAACGCCGTGTATCCTGCAATAATTTTTTGGGTTGCTCTATCAATCTTTGTTTTAGTTTCTTCGCTTAAATATTTGTGTCGTAACATATCATCAAAACCGTACACTATGAATTTTGCATGGCTAGGAGCTATTCCAAGTTCAATCTCTTGAATCTGGTCATGGCTAAAGTTGCGGAGAATGTTAATATTATCCAGTCGCAAACCCTGATAATAAAAATCCGGTACAATTCTATAGCGTATACCCATATGGCGACCGGTACTTACAATAGCATTTAATGGCGGATCCTTCAGTCTTCTAAGAAATTGCGAAAGAGCATTCCTCGATGTTATACATTCTGGAACAACACTCCCTCTTTTGATTAAAACATCAAGCCTACTCCCAAAAAACTCTTTAAGATTATGTCTATCCTTAGGATCGAGAGTGTCCTTATATCCTTTCTCCAGAGGATACCTCAACTGTATTGGGCGCAAACCAGTACAACCTTGGAATTCCTTATTCTGAAAATCAATTAGGAGATTAAGGATACTCTTGTATTGCTTCTTCTCGAATACATTTTTTACGCTAACTTTTTCCTTCATTTTTTTCATCCTGCATGTGTGTTAAGTTTATGCATTCATCAATTCATAGGTATTTAATACTTCCCCTTCATACGAAACAGGAGGCGACAAATCAATGAATCAAGTAAAATATCTAGAACCCAATCATGAGATAATCGGAATTCTCACTGGATTGGAAAACACAGATGACCAGATAGTTATGGAGTTTACCATCCACAAAAAAATTGGGATCCCTATTGGAGCAATCCCTAGGGAAAAACTTCAGAAGATGGTAGGAACACGCATCGGCGTTTTTAATAACGACGGCGACTATCGGACTAGACGAGTGAAAAAAATTACAAAGGGTAAGGAATAAAATAAATGTCATAAAGAAGGTGTTAGACTGTTTTTGAGTTGAAGAAAGCAAAACCAGCCTACAGTTTTATTTTTCAGGAAAGCAATCCCTGATGGAGGTGGAAATAGGATTTATAACATAAGGTGATAGTATGGCCCAAGAACCAAAGGTCTGGACCAGGGCGGTAAGACGATCGATGGACAACCAAGGCGGTGGTATCCGTATTTTCATCAATCTTGAGACACTAGAAAAAGCTAACCTTCCGAACAACGTACCATTACTAGTACATCAAAACGGCTGTAAAAATAAGAGAATTATATTGAGATTCAAGGAAGATAAATTATGAAAGTTCTTTTAAACGAATGCTATATCGTTTTTGATCTATTTTTGAACCTGTGATCAGGGAAAGAAGCTGCAAAAATTTGATGTGACAACATCAAATCGTGATATAGCCATAGAATCGATGAAATAGGTAAGCGCAAGAGATTGTATTAGTGATGCTCCACGAGGGTTATATGGCATTATATGGTCTTATACCAACGCTAAGCTACTAAAAAATCCTTAAAAAGCTAGGATGTCAGCAAACGCAGAATTGAAGGGAGAAAAAGAGAATAAATAACAACAAAAGAGATAAAGAAATAGAGTGGCAAAATGAGAATAGATAAGAATAAAATAAATAACATAATTGAAGACATAGTCGATGATCCCGATATAATGGGGATTGGAGGATGGTATGATGATAGCTGTACAGACGAGGAAGATAAAAAGAATATGGCGAGATATATCAGAGAGGAGCTTTTTGGTGAAGCTTGGAAAAAAGGTGGCTTAAAAAATATCCCAAAAAATATTATTTTATTTAGAATTGTTTTCCTTGAAAATGGGAATGCATTGGAAGAAGATTACAATGGGGCATCATTAGGTCAGCATTGGACATACTCTAAAGAAACTATGGATGTAGATATTGTAGAGGGTATTTAATAATCCTGAAAAAGGTAAAAAACCATTTGTTATTGAAGCGGTTTTTAGACGTGAAGATATAGATATTGGCGAAACAGTTTATAAAAGGGTGGCGTATGAAAATGAATCAGAAATAACAATTAAAAATGGTGCAAAACCTGTTTCCTTTACAATAACCAAGTATCAAGATTCTGATATAGATAAACATTAAAAATTTATTATATTTTGCTGATTTGTATTGATCTGGGGCAAGAAGCGGCGATTTGATGCTAACGGTAAGATGGTGGCTAGATTATATAAGCACACCGGGAAAACCGTCTTAAAATCGCTTAAAATTGGGGAGTCTCAATTTAGATGATGTCATCAAAGCTGAAAAAATTAACTTTATGGTATGCTCTTACCAATATTATCATTTGAAATAGAGATAGGAAATTAAGAGGTATAAAACTTCTTTAATCGAATTATATTAAATCAAGATGCATTTAAGAAAAAGAGTTTGCGATGGTAAAACATAGCTGCAATTGTTTTTCATTTTGACGTTTTGACGTTATCAAAGCATTTTTTTGCATCATCATGTTTACCCATCTCCTCGAGGGATATTCCTTTATAGCCCAAAGCCGTAATATCATTAGGATATTTTTTCAATACCTTGTCATAGCATTTTACTGCATCATCGTGTTTACCTATCCCATCAAGGGCTAATCCTTTATTAATCAAAGCCACAACATCATCAGGGTCTATTTTTAATGCCTTATCACAGTATTTTATTGCCTCATTATGTTTGCCTAGATTATTGAGGGCTAATCCTTTGTTACTCAAAGCCATAGTATTATCAGGGTCTATTTTTAATGCCTTATCACAGTATTTTATTGCCTCATTATGTTTGCCTAGATTATTGAGAGATACTCCTTTACTGCCTAAAGCTGTAGTATTATCAGGGTCTATTTTCAATATCTCATCAAAGTATTTTATCGCCCCATCATATTTGCCCAGCTTATGGAGGGCTACTCCTTTGCTACCCAAAGCGGGGATGTAAACGGAGTCTGTTTCTAATGCCTTATCATAGCGCTTTATTGCTTCGTTATGTTTGCCTATCCCATCAAGGGCTAATCCTTTGTCAACCAAAGCCGTAGCATCATAGGGGTCTATGTTCATATTTTGCTTCACCTAGTGTTCTATATCTTTACATATTAAAAATACTTTTGCTTGTTGCTCTTACCAACGAGATTGTTTTCCAAAGGGTTTACTAAGATATAAGTGGGGGTTTAAGGGATGATTAATTTCGAATCAATCAGTTCATCAATGAGTTGTTCAATCGCTTCTTTCTCATAAGGCAATTTTTTCTCATAATAATAACTGATATGATGGATACCGTCGATATTATCATCAGCAAACTCCCATCCATTTGTTTTTAGCGTTTTTCTTTATCTTTGATCCATTTCCCATGCTCAATGAACTCATCATCAGTTAAAGCATCATGTAATCCAGCATATAGTTCGTAGCGTATTATCATGGACTCTTTGCCTTGGCAAATATTGAAGATCGTAAGATCCTACCTTTGTCTCAGTATATATTCCTTCTCGATACTCAAGTCTCTAAATATCATAGATTTGGAGCCATCAGCGTATCTTATTGGCTTGTCAATGATATCTTCTTCTTCTTTGACCATAGTACGTAAGAATATTCGTCGATCAAATGGTATTTCACTGCAGTGGCCATCTTTATCTTCTAGTACAGCGACTATAATAGTATCACGTGGTGCAATTGGTTTTATTTCTTTTACTATTCCTTCCACTTTCATTTCTTTTATACCTCCTTTATTCTTTCTTTTCCTTGATATTCTCCTTTTTTTCCCTTAGTAAACAGCTATAAGTATGGTATCGGCATCTTTTCCTTCTTTCATTAATTCATATGAACGATCATCATCCTCAATGTCAACTGGTTCCAAATACATCTTTTTGTCTTTTACTATTTGATTAAATATTTCTATCCATTTATTTTCCATTTTCTATTCTTCCTTAGATTTTTGGTCATGTAATTATCATAAGTTGGCAACTACTTAAATGTTATCACTTTTTAACATAAAAGTAGAGGTTTTTTATCTTGATAAATAATTTTGCATGCCCAGCATATGGAAGGCCGCTCCTTTGTTACTCAAAGCCGTAATATCACCGGCAATAATTTCAGCGCCAACAATAGAATATAGGTACCTTAATAAACACGCTGAAAAACTGCTTTTAAAATCGCTCTGAAATTGAGAAAACCGATTTCAGGGAAGATTGCTAAGGCAAGCTGAAAAAATTAACTTTATGGTATGCTCTTACCCATACCTATCGGATTAGTGATGCTTCACGAGGACCATACGGCTTCATAATGATGATAAGCCACTAAAGAAGTCTTAAAAAGCTGGGATACTGGCAAATGCAAAATTAAAGGGCAAAAGATACCACTAAAAACAAGGAGAAACTCTTGCAGCAGCAATGGTCATAATAAAAGAGAGATAAACTCCCAGCTAAAATGATTGGAAGAGTTTGAACCTTTGTTCCACCTTGCGCCCAAACTACGAGTCTATACTCAAAGTTGTATATATTTCCTCTTAAAATTGGGGCATTATTCAACATTACTGAAAACGTTTGGGAGAAAACTTTATTTACTCCTGTTATATCGCATTATTTATGATAAAAGTAAACGAGAAGAAAAATATTGATGCTACAGGCTCCAGAAACAATGACATCGGGTTGCCAATAGATGAATTGCTTACGGATGAAGATATTAAAAAACTGCTTGACGCTTGTAAGGACGCTAGAGAACAGGTCATCATTTGCAGTCTGCTGGATGGAGGCATAACTGTATCAGAACTGGCAGAAATGAAAATACGGAACGTTGGTTTTGATAAACTTGGAACTTATTTCATCTTGCCGAAAGACACTAGGTATATGACTAGTAGACCTAGGAGAGTACGTCTCTTCCTCATCCATGGTTCTACACAATATATGAAGGAATATCTGAATCATCACAGGTACAACGACGATCCAGATGCACAATTCATCTATTCAAAAGGAGGTCATGTGAAAGATCCAGCTCATACGCCAATTCATGGGACGCTAATACATCACATAATAAGGCGAATTGCTGAAGATAGCGGTGTCAAAAAGAAGATTGGCCCCCATTATCTCAGGCATAATAGTGCTACTAGGTGTGCACTTAAAGGGTTCAACGAGTTTATGCTGCGTGAGCGTTTTGGATGGGGCAAAACTTCATCGATGCCTATAAGATATACACGCTTGGCAAGTTCAGACATCGATAGCAAGATAGAGAGCATCCTTGGCATCAAAGAAGAAAAAACACATAAAAATGCATTGGAAAAAAGACCTTATTATGAAACACTGGAAGAGAAAGACAAACAAATTGCAAGACTGAAACAGGAGATTATCGGTCTACAGAAAAAGTTGAAAGAAAAAAGCAAGTAGAAAAAAGAAAAGATGAATAAGGGTCGTAAAATAACACCATGTTATGCTATAATATTTCTCTAATTACGAAAGTCTTTTGCAAAATAGATACTATGCCCATAAGTCTTTAATTTGCAAAAGACTTTTATATCTTGTTGTGTTTAGGTTTATTGAGAAAAAGGTATTAAAATGCATCCAAAGAGAAAACAGACAGAAAACATTTTAGAAAGATATTGGGAAACTGAGAAATTAAGTAGTGATAATAAAAGAGAACTTGTTGAGTATCTAGAAATTAGAGAAACGATTGACGGAGTATCCCCTAGTACATTAGACACCGATGCTGGAAGTATTTACAAGCTGGCTAAATTTTTTAAAAATAAACCATTCAAGGAAGCAACGCAAGAAGATATGATGAAATTTGACAAACAACTAAGAAACAGCAAGATAATCAAGAAGGGAAAAACCCTTAATACTATCAAAGAAGCAACAGTATGCCTTTGTGAGGGACGCATTAAACTGTTCTATAAATATTTATTCAATAAAACAGAATATAAAGGAGGAAAACAATCTCAGAAACGGCTACAACCTCCTTACTGCGTCAGTTGGTTTAATACAACATATGATGGCAGTTTCGAGTTGCCAATAGATGAGATGCTTACGGATGAAGACATTAAAAAACTTCTTAACGCTTGTGAGGACGCCAGAGAACAGGCCATTATATGTGGTCTACTGGATGGAGGCATAACTGTATCAGAACTGGCGAAGATGAAAGTAAAAAGCGTCAGTTTTGACGAACTTGGAACTTATTTCATCTTGCCGAAAGGTACTATTTACAAGACAAAACACAGACAAAGGAAAGTACGTCTCTTCCTTATTCATGATTCTACACAATATATCAAGGAATATCTGAATCATCATAGGTACAACGACGATCCCGAAGCGTATTTTATCTATTCAAAATCAAAACGAGTGAAAGATCCAGCGCATACGCCAATTCTTGGGTCGAGTATATACGTAATAGTAAAACGAATCGCCAAAGATAGCGGTGTCAAGAAAAAAATTGGCCCCCATTATCTCAGGCATAACAGCGCCACTAGGTGTGCACTTAAGGGATTTAACGAGTTTATGATGCGTAAGCGTTTTGGATGGAGTGAAACTTCAAAGATGCCTAGTAGATACGTCCACCTGGTTAGTTCGGATGTCGACAGCAAAGTAGAGAGCATCCTTGGCATCAAGAAAGAGGAAACACCCGAAGAAACACTATTACAGCCGATTCTCTGCCCTAAGTGTGGACATGATAACCCATCAACCAATATAATATGCGAAAAATGCAGTTTGAAACTGGATGTAACCGAGACGTATAAAGCAGAGCAAGGACAAGAACTGAAAACGATGGAAGAACAGATAGAGAAGTTAACAAAGCAGAACGAGCGACAAGAAGAAAAGAATAGGCGACAAGAAGAAAAGAATAAGCGACTAGAAGAAAAAATCGACAAGAGGGACAGATTATCGCCAGAGGGAATGCAGGTAGACAGCCCAGAATTTCAGGCTTTGATTAGTGCGGTGAAAACCTCTATAATGAAAGAACTGAGAAAAGAGGGGATTGGACTAGAAGATCTGGAGAAGGCAGGTATTATAAAAGCAGAAAAGTATATACAACTAGAAAAAGAGGACGAAAGAGAAGAAAACCAACGCGAAACTGTGTTGGCCTAACATTCTATGATGTTTAGCTGAGGAGTTGGTGAGAACTCAGTTAAATGTATTCCAGATATCTGTATTGCACATAAAAATCATTGAGGTGTTGTGAGGAAAACATAAAAAATTTAGTATATCGAATATGGTGGTGGAGAGAAATAAAAAGATTTAGAGTAGAAGAAATAATGGAGAGATTATAATGGCTTATAGCGAAGCATATAAAAATTTCCGTGACCGTTTTTGCCCTGAGCTGGATCTTGATGACCCACGGATTCTTCTTCGGTTAGACGAAGAGATCGATAAATTAGAAAAGAAACTAGGGAAAGAATAGTATTAACAGAGATTACCATTTTTTTCTCCTCATTTTAAATAATCGATGAAATCTCCTAGTATCTTTTGGATTCATACATATAATTAGCAGATTTCTTTTTACCGAAGAAAAGAGAGATTTAAACATATAACGATGAGACACTTACTTATTAGAGTTATTTGATTATCTTTACTTAACATAACCATAATTTGATCCGCTTATTTTACCCACACGAGATCCTCATTGCATCTCTCGATAATATTATAAGCGATGAGATTCTCCAGCTGCTGATTTGTTGCTTTTACCAATTCAGTATCATCAAGATCGATATGCAAAAGGTCCATCAGTTCATCCTCTTTAACAACGCCTTTTTCTTTCAAAAGATTAGTGAGATCAGAATTATACTTTCTAATACCTTCAAAAAAATCTCCTTCTTTAAACACTTTGATTATTTTCTCTCTTATGCATTCTTCCAAGCGTTCTTTGTCTCTATTATCTCTGTCGCGAATCATCTTAATCTTTTTTTCCATATCTAATTGTTGTTTTTCTATATCTGATTGTTGTTTTTCTATGCAATTGCTCATCTCTTTTATTCTATCTATTTGTCCACCTAAGTCATTCAGATTGGTTGGTTCTTCAAATTTCTTAATGTGGCTCTCTACAATATTCTGAATGTACTGAGACAGAGAAAGACCTGCCTTCTTAGCCAACCGTTTCCATTTATCAGCCATTTCAACTGTAGACAAACACACGAAGACAGACCGTCTTTTAACAGAATCTTGATTTGTTGCCATGCGCCAAACTCTTTATACTTATAAATATCGTAACTTCCTTATATAATTTACTGTTGCCAATAATTTGTTTGAAAAAAGAGAAAAATATAGAAGAGATTAACAAAAATTGTAGCGAATGCAGTTAGCAACCAAGTATTTTCAACTACATCCATCCACTAACAAAACTCTCCCATACTCTTCTTGTCTATTACTGGAAGGCAACATAGATGCTTTGTAAAAACCAGTTAATTTTGAAATTTTTTAAACAAGCTAAAACAAGATGGATAATTTGAAAAATATGCCAATTTTTACAAAGCCCCTCAAGAACTAGGAACCACCTTCAATGCCATTGGCAAAAGTCTCTGGGAAATACCATTAAATTTTTTTGTTTGAAAAGCCGGTTCCATTCAAAGAATAACATATTTTCTATATATTTCCCCCTATTTTCTCTCTCTTTTTCTCTCTCTCTCTCTTTTCTCCAATTGCTTCAGAAGAGGTACAGCAGAAATTGATTGATAAGGTGATTGGTCAGATTGGAATAGATGCAGGAAGAAATCAGTGATCTAACTGGGAAGGGACAGTCAACTATTAGTGAAATATCGGAAAAACAGGTACCAGTAAAACCGATAATCCTTTTGAAAAGACAAGAAGTGTGGAAAACGAATTGATGGTTTTGAATTATTGACAAGCCAGGACTGACGATTTTGATGTTGCCAGATGATTTTATTTTTTATCCATCGTGTTAACCTTATATGTTTACAAGATTAACATAGTAATGGATTATACAATAAAATTAAGGCGTAGACTGTCATTTGTATGCACTTTGTCGTCGGTTTCGCACACACATTTATATAATGTACATATTGATTACCTAGAGCCGGCAATACAATGCCGGGAAAATCAAATGAATTAATAACTGATGCAAACAATTTTGATAATATCGTTGAAATGACTTTTAATCTGGGGATTTTACTGCGCGGCAATCTTGACGACTTGAAGAAAATTACCGAATTTTTGGAACAACAGGATTACGCACGGGTGGTTTTTTCACAATTTTCTGCTGATAAATTATGGATTAAAAAAGGAAGTAAGGGCGGTGATAACAACGACAAATGATACAACATACATAATCCGTTTTGTGAAATTTCTTGTAGAGATTTTTAAAAGAGTAAGATGCACTAAAAACAGAAAAATGGAAGCGGTAACTCCGATGACAAGTAATGTGGAATACATACACCATATCATAGATAGAAAAAAGGAGGATGAGATGGATAAGAGATGAAAATAGAAAAAGTAAGGGAGAGGCTCCCCAGCCCAACCCAAACGACAACCACTGCCAAATATTGTAACACACAGGCATTATATAAACTCTTTTACATATTTTTATTTTTTTTATCGTTGCTGATAAATATTTCTGTCTGTGGTGTTGAGGAAGAGGCAAATGGCAATTAATACCCAGTATACCGCCATCGTAAAACTTACTGATATTATCGAGACATATCTGGATAGGCGACCCAAACAATATTACAACGATGAAGAGGATGGTAGGAGATGACAGATAAGGTCAAAGTGAGATTTCTTAAGGACTATAAAGGTGGTCCTAATCCAGAAAATTGTCCAAAGGAAGGAGATGTTGCATATATTAAAAAAAATGATGAGGGTTTAAAATATTTTTTAGAGCAGAAAATCGTTGAAGTTTTGGAGATACCGAATCAAATTGATAAAATAACGGAGGTTACAAAAGAAAGCACTGGAGAAACACCAATAGACCCAGAGACAGAACAGAAATTAAAAGAAAAGGATGAAAAATCTGACGATACCACCGACCTCAACTCTGAATCAAAAGAAACCGAGACTTTAGTGAAAAACATTACAGAAAAAAATGGGAATCAGCATAATCCCATAGAAGAAGATGATATTTGTACGGGATATACTCCACTACCACCCAAGAATAAAGCAAAAGCAGTAGAAACTACTAATGAAGAGTCTCCAGAAGTAAAACATTTGTTTTGTTCCAATTGCCGTGCTAAGGTGCCGATTGAAGCAATAAACGATCCTCATAACAGAGTCTGCCCCAACTGCGGTAAAGAGGCAACATTCGTTAATTCATTGCAGGCCCTGGACCGAATCGATAGAAAAACAAAAAATATAGAAAAACAACGGGAAACATGGCCTGATAAAACAATAGATCAGATCGTACAAGATTACCGGAAAAAGTATGGGCTAAATGTTCTACCAGCAGACAGAGGTAAAAAATTTCCCAACCTTGAATCATATACCGAATATAAAACAGAATGGCCACTTGATGAACAAGTGGAGAAATGGCTTAAAGAAGGCAAATATCAAAACATATTTTCCCTTCTAGGAGCTATAAGTAATAACATAACAGAGATAGACGTCGATGTGCCAGATGCCAGGCTTGCCGATATTTTCTCTGATGTAAAAGATGCGAAAAAAAAGGTATTGATACAGAAATCTAGTATGAACAAAAAGAAGATCTACTGCAGAGGAGAGACAATCGGAGAGTACGAAGACTTGGAAGTAAGCAATAAAGAATACACCATGGCTAATGGCAAGAAAAGCACGCCGCATGTTGAATATGCAGGAGAGAACAGAGGAACAATTTTGCCGCCAAGTATACATCCCGATACCAAAGAGGAATACATCTGGCTCAATCTTGATGAAAACGGAAATTTGCCAGAGTTAGAAATAATTGATACGAAAAAACTCTTTTATACTATTGTTGAAAGACTACGTAAAACATACGATTATAAAGAAGAAGAAAAACCAGAGGAGACAGAAGGAAAAACAGCAAGTGATAATAAAAAAGAAAAGATACGATTTTGTTTCAAAAAATCCTGTGAGAATGGGGATAAATGGAACAAAAAGGCAGGACATGACTTCAGAACTGCAACTGCTTGCGAACTCATTGAAGGGGATTACACAAATGATGAGATGCTAAATTTCTTCAAGGCACATGACGGAAAATCAGGTGAGTCATATGATAAAAAATACACAAAGAAACAAGTGGAAGGAATCAGGCGGAAAAAACTGAACCCCTGGAACTGTGACACACTGCGGAAGAGATGCGGAGGCATTGTTGAAAAATATTGCAATGAATGTAGTGAAAACAAAAAAATAGAGCCGGAAGAAACAAAGCCGTCAATAGATCTGACTAGTGAAATCAAGCAAAATACAAATGCCTTAATTACAATCGGATCAACCTGCGTCCAATGTTTAATGCTGGACAGATGCCCACTACAGAGGAAAAAGGTAGATAAAAACTGCATCGTATGTACACATGCAAGTATTAGGAATTTGGCAGAAAAGCCACCCGAGATTGAAGGAATCATTCCCGACTGCTTAAAAACGATTATGAAAGGAGGATTAGCAGGGAAGGATTTGGTAAGAAAGCTTGAAACACTAGTTAACTGGTATAGATTCAGAAAAAACTTAAACACGCTTGAAACCAAAAGTATCCTGCGAGAATGGAACCGCCGCAACAAAGAACCTCTCGATGCGGTATTGCTAAATGAAGAAATCAATGCATTGCTGAAAGACCCAGAAATGCGAGAATGGGGCTGCGACACTTGGAGGCTGATGCAACTGTGTCCTTATGTAGACAAGAAACATTGCTGGTACCTAAGCCAGTACAGAATAACAATTGAAGCTGACGTTGACTTGGACATCCCGATGCCACCTGAGGAAATAATTGAAATAGAAGAAAACTTGACATTTGACAACTCTTTTATCGGGCGGTATGAATACTATCAAGACTTAAGGTGCGATGCACCGAGGGTTTTTGCAACACACCTCTCGATACAAATGTTAGGCCACATCATCGGGTACGAGAGCTTAAACATGACACAACCTGATGAAATGCATCATAACGTTTTTCTGTTCCTTATCGGACCATCTGGCAAAGCCAGGAAAACCACATCGCAAAATATAGCCAAAAAGGTTTACCCCAGAGAAACAAAAATGCCCGACGGTTTCAGTCCAGAAGGGTTCCTAAAGGAGCTTTCCCAACATCCACAAGCTATGGCATGGCTTGGAGAAATGTCGCAGCTTTTAAGAGGAATAAAACAGGGCGGACAAATGGCAAAGTTTATGGAGATAACCAACGAACTACATGGGTGTCCAGAAGATTACAAAAAAAGACTTGCCGCAGATAAAAATTCGTTTGTAATCGAGAAACCGTACTTGTCGCAGAACACCACATGCACGGAAAATTCACTTTTTCCATACCTAACTATTGAAGTAGTGCATGGAGGATTTCTTGCCAGGTATTTGCCAGTATGGGGAATCTCAAAACGCAGAAAACGTGGAAAGTTACCAGAAGAAGCAAAAAAATTAAAGCCCATATGGAAAGAGGCCTTACAAAATCTTTACCAACTGTGCCAGGAAGATCATATCCAGTTCGAGTTTACGGAAAACGCCTACGATGTGTTAGATGAAATTTGTAAGGATCTAGATGAGAGTGCATACTATGATGAAATTCGACCTTTTGTTACCAGGGTGGAAGATTATTTGATAGTGTATGCCGACATAATCAGATTAAGCGATATCTTAGGCTTTATAGGATTAGAAAACATATCAAAAATGAATACTCTAACAAACCTAACTAACATAACTAACCTAACCAACCTAACCAACCTAACATCAAATAACGTTATTTCTCCTGATAAAAACTCAAACAAAATGGTGATTACTCCTATTGATCAAAATGATTCTGATTTTTATGGTTTTTCGCTGCGTGCACAAAGCCTCCGTGTTAGTTTGGTTAGTTTGAAAAAAGAAGTCAAAAAAGCATTAGTTTCTTCTGTTGTTCAAACTAACAAAGAAATTCATGATAACCCAGCAAACCCCCAAATTTTGAAAGAAAACACAAAAAATAAAAAAAATGAAGAAACTGGCGCACCTTTTTCTAAAGAAAAAGGTGAAGTTCCAAACAATCTCTCAGGAACTGCTATACCCTTTTCTATGGAAAAGGGTAATCTCCCAAAAATATCTGAGGACATTCAAAAAGTGCAAGAAAATACACAAAATCCAGATTTTTCCATCCAGCAAGCCTTCGATGACGAAACGTCTAGTGGTTCTATCATTGTCGCAGTTGACGGTTCTTATATAGAACGTGCATGGGAGATCCTTGCCCCATGCCTAGATTTCGCAAAAATCCTAGTTCGTTATCTCGAAGAGGATACAAAAGTTGCAAAGTTGGAAGCTGTCCTCGAGAGATATGCACCGATTAACCAGACCCAGGCGATGCAGCTTGCTCATTTAACATCAAAAGACTATCATGAAGCCCAGCTGTCTCTTGAAGAACGAGAAGTGGCATTCCATCTTGTTGTGGAACATGTTGGCCGTGGAAGGGACTTAACAGTGTTGTGTACAAGGGAAAAAATTGAGACTAAACGGTGTAAAAAATGTCATTACCATTGTATTAAGACGCATCGGGATCCTCAATTAGAGGCTCTCTCGAAAAGAGAGAGGCAAACTTTGAAGCAAGAGAAAAAAGAGAAATTGAAGCAGAGGAGCCCAAAAGATCTGAAAATTTCCCTAGCTGTTTCTAAAGAGGTGCGAGAGAGGCAAAGCGCATTGATCCAAGCAGTTGATATACAGAGGTTGAAGGATTTTTTCACTGCGTGCAAAGGTGCTGACAATCGTGTCAGTAGTGGAGCTTTGGTTGGTTTTATAAAGCACCAGCTTAACAAAGTTCCAGCAGAGAGATATCTATCCATCTTGACGGAGAAGGGTGCTATTACTAGGCATGACGAAGATAGGTTTGGATTTACATGGGAGGATAAAAAGCCGAGTTCTCAAGTGGAAAAAGAAGAGATTGCAAAACTAGGAGACACGCCTGTATCTTCTAAAAGCGAGGAAATGATAGGAGGCAAAACTTTTTCTGAACGAGGGGACCATGATTATATTCTCGTACAAACTTTAGAAGAGCTGGAAAAAGTATTGGATTTGTTATCTACCAAGAAGAAAATCGTGATTGATACGGAGACGACTTCTTTGGATATTTCGAAACTTGAACTTGTCGGCATTTCATTATGTGCTGATCCAGGTAAGGCTTATTATATCCCGCTTGCCCACAAAATAACTTTTTCTTTAGAAGAAGGTAAAACTCTAAAAAATCTTCCAAAAAAAGAAACTTTTGAACTTCTTTCTCAAAAAATATTGAGGGATTCAAATATCGGTAAAATAGGTCAAAATTTAAAGTTTGATTTAGAAGTTCTTCATAAGGAAGGTTTGGATATTAATTATATTTCTTTTGATACGATGTTGGCATCGTATGTTATAAATTCGAACAATACAAAGAAATTGGAGGATCTGGCGAAACGATACTGTAATTATGAGATGCAATCAATATCTACACTAATTGGCAAAGGCTTGAAACAAAAGTCTTTCGCAGACGTTTCTATCGAGGATGCTACTTTCTATTCTTGTGAGGATGCTGATTATACGTTGCGAGTAGCTAATGTTTTGAAGAAAAAATTAAACGAAGAAGATTACAAAGACGTGTTTTCTAAAATCGAGATGCCTCTCCTTAAGGTCTTGGCAAATATGGAAGAAACAGGCGTAAAAATTAATGTGGAGCATTTCAAAAAGTTGACGAAGCAAGTAGAGGCAAGATTAGCAGAACTTACGCAAGGTATTTATGATGGTGCAGGGGAGAAATTTAACATCAATTCTACTAAAGAATTGCAGGAAGTATTTAGAAAATTAAAATTCCCTGTAGTTAAAAAAACAAAAGGTGGGAATCCTTCTACTGATGCCGATGCATTAGAAGAACTAGCTAAAACACATGAGTTACCAAAGCTATTGCTGGAATATCGAGAGTTGATGAAGTTAAAAACAACGTATTTGGAAACTCTCCCCAAGCGTGCAGATCCTACGACTTCTCGAATTCACACTTCTTTTAGTCAGGCTAGCGTTTCTACGGGTCGGTTATCGTCCAGCAATCCAAACTTACAGAACATACCAAAAAAAGGATGCCTCGGAAGTGAAGTTCGCAAAGCATTTGTTGCAAGAAAAGGCTATAAGATTTTGGCCGCCGATTATTCACAGATGGAGTTACGGGTATTGGCTCATTATTCTGCGGATAGAAACTTGGTTTCTGCTTTCAAGAATGGGGAGGATATTCATAAACAAACTGCTGCCAGAGTTTTTAAAATTCCTTTGGGTAAGGTAACAAAGGAACAAAGGAGTGTAGCAAAGACCTCTATTTATGGTATTATATATAGTATTGGTCCCGAAGGATTAGCCCGACGAACAGGTTTAACAAAAGCTAAGGGTAAAAAGTTCATTGGTGATTTTTTTATGCAATATCCGAAAGTCAAAGTTTATATTGACACTATGAGGGATTTTGCAAAACAAAACGGTTTTGTAACCACGCTATTTCACCGCAGGCGTTATTTGCCCAAAATTTATAGCGAGAATTTTCAGGAGAAGAGTTCTGGTGAACGTCAGGCTCAGAACACTCCAATTCAGGGTACGGCAGCAGATATTATGAAGATCGCCATGATTGCTATTTATAAGAAACTTAAGCCACTAAAATCAAGTATGATTTTGCAGGTTCATGATGAAATCCTTGTTGAAGTGTACGAACCAGAATTAAAACATGTAACACAAATTATAAAGGATTGTATGGAACAAGCAGTTAGTTTGAAAGTTCCCTTAGTAGTTGATATTGGTGTGGGCGATAATTGGTTTGATGCAAAAAACAATGGGGAGGATAAAAACATTTTGGATGACGGGAAAATATATTTTGACGGAGAGGCGAAAGTATGAATGATGAAATATTTGACGAATATTGTCAAGATCAACTGACCCAGTTATATGAGGATGAGTGGAAACCTCGTTCTTTTTGCAAGCGGGCGATTAAACCAATAAACATTACAGAGGCATTAGATTTAATGGCCCGTGGAAAACTGGTGGAATCGGGCTATGATCTCTCGTTTTTGGTAGTGATAGAACCAAAAACATATGATATGGCAGATGGCAAGATATTTTTCAATGATTTTGCGGTAACGTTTACTTCAACAAATGAAAAAATCAGGGACGGTGTTGCCAGAGTAATTAGGGATTGGATGGCAGATAATACAACGAAGATGTTTATCCATGTTAATTTGGATGATTTCAGAGATCGCTTGAAGGAGTTATCACAAAAAAAGGATAGTGATTCACAAACGAGTCTGTTTAAAGAGGTATTACACAACTTTCTTTCTATCTTGCTGATAAATGCTGATGTTATCCATATTTTTTCATATGATATAGGCACGAATGCCGAGGATTTCTTTTGGACATATGTGGGCACACATGAATTATCCATACAGCAAATAAAGCAGAAATTTGATGCAAAGGTTGATTTGATTTCTAGAGGCGAATGTAGGACGAGGAAGAGTTTTATATCTGTTGTTAGCGGAAGACGGGACTTGGTGGTTGGATGAGCAAGCATCCTACTATAAATGGAAAACATCAGCGAGAAAAGTTTTATGCATTATGCGAAGATAATAGTGAAAACATAGGATCACCATTTTTTCCAACGATTACAACGCGATTAAAGGATCGTGAGTATTCTTGGAATGGGTTTTTTGATTGTCCTCATTGTGGAAAATACCGTTTCCGGGTATGCATGACTTTTTATCGTTTACATTATTGGGAAGATATAGATTTTAATTGTCTTTGTTTAAATTGTAACTTTTCTTATAAAAAAAATCTAAGTTGTGTCGATATAGATGAAGATGATTTCGACCCTGTGGATTATATTGTCGATTATTTTTTGACAGAGAGGTTAAAAAATGACTGATGTCAACGTATCCTTTGAAAACTTGGGCTTTAAAATCCAAATCCCTTCGAGAAATTGTAGATGCCGTAGTCTGCGGCGATGCCCCATTTATCAAATGAGAATGTCTGGTGTCAAGCCAAAGTTGAAAAAGGAAAATTCAGGGATGACGGTGCATCCGGTATGTCTGCTGTGCGGTTTCTTCTGTGGCACAATCGCGAATGAAGAAATAAAACGACTCAGACTGCGGCTATCAGTAACACCCATGCGATATTAAATGAGAGTAAGGAAAAGAAATCAAGATAATGGTTTTGATGAATGGGAAGCAGAACCTTCCCAAAAAAAATGTAGGAGTTGATGAAAATGTGTAAGGAAGTAATAAAAATAACAGAAGAAAAAGTGCTTGATACACAAGCACTGAAAAAGGCTGTTGGCGAAATGGAGGCTATGGAGATAACTGTGAAATGTAGGGACTGTGGGCATAAGTTTGATTCAAAACCACATGAATGGGCATGGGAAGATGATACTATCGGACCACCGTTTCAATACCCACCGGAGTGCCCGGAGTGTGATAGCATCGAGACTGATCCTGAACCGACCGAGGTTGAAAAAGCACGGTACAATGCTAAAATGCTAGAGGTTTCTTCACTTAAGAAAAAAGCTGAAGAAGAGGCGATGAAAAAAGAAAAGAAATGTTGTGAGTGCAGAAGGTACCAATTGTGTAGGGATGAAGGTATGCTTTTCGATATACCTTGTAATTTTCATTTCCCTGTGACTTAAATGGAGTTGAATGAAATGTGTAAACAAGAAGAAATTACTTCGGGAGAAGTAAAATCCAAGGCAACAAAACAAAGAGAACTTCCTGTACATCAAGCCATCCAAGAAGGAACTGATGGGATTAAAAACAAGTATGTAACGAAAGATGCTGAAGGAAACGAAGGTGTTCGTGGTGCTGATGTTTGTGGGTTTTTTATGGAACATCAGAGAATACAGAAAGAAGAAGATGACGAGAAAAACATCGGTGATGAGATAAAAAGGGTAACTTATTCATTTAGAGAGGAAGAAACAATATCAACTTTTTTACGGAATACAAAACATGAGGAACTTAAAGACGGTGTGATGGTAAAATCGAAAACCAAGATTACAGATGCTTACTGGATCGGCACATATCTATTGATATTTAAACAAGTTCAACATCAGATTAGAGCACATATGAACGAAATAAAGGATTTTTCTGCGGCGAAGGATTTTGTTAAGTTACTGGAAAATGAAAAAAAGATGTATCAAGAATTAACCGAAGTCGGTGATAAAGAATAATTAAGAAGCGATAAAAAAGGTGAAACGAAATGGATAACGAAGAAGAAATAAAAAGGAGACCATAGAATGGTAGAGATAAAGGGAATAGTAAAAGATATAGGATGCCGTGGTGACGTTGGATACATCATAATAACAGAAAACAACAACCATGATCGTGAGGTGCTTGTTGAATGTAGAATGCTTCGACACCTGATTAATAATAAGGAACATCTTGTTAACAAGCAGGTAACGTACAATGATATTGATCATATCATGACCCTTGAAGAGCATGTGTTAATCCGACACGCTGAGTAAGTATCGGATAAAAAATGGAGACGTAAAATGAGAAGGAGGTCGTAGTGGATTGCTTAGAGACGATAGATTGCGTGAGGCATGGAAGGATTTCTTCGAAGACTATTGTAAGTCTGATATTGAGAATGTTGCTCTTTCTTATCCTGAAAAATGCAGCTTGGATGTAGATTTTTCTGTTATCGATAAAGTAAACATTGATTTGGCACGTCTCCTTATTAATCATCCTTATAAAGCAATCTTTAACGCCGAGGAATCACTGAAAGACATCGATACTGCTATTCCAAATAAAATAAAACTTTATTTTAGACCTTATAATTTACCGGATACATGCAGGGTTGACATCAGCAAGATCCGCGCAAAGCATTTTGGTAAATCTGTTGTAATTGATGGCTTGGTGGAACAACGGACGAATGTGATGCAGAAAGTCAAGGATGCCGCGTTTGAATGTCAGACGTGTGGGGCTACTCTTAATATTGAACAGGATGGAGATATCTTAACAAAACCCTTGGAGTGTTATGAAAAACAGGGAGGTTGTGGGAGGACTAGTAGTTTTAAGTTTCTACCGGATCTCTCTCAGTTTATAGATTTACAAAAGATGCAGGTGCAGGAGAATCTTGAGGGGTTGCAGGGAGGCAAACAACCGGAGAGAATCATGGTCTATCTTGAGGATGATCTTGTAGGAAAGGCAAGAAAAGGTGATAGGGTGATTGTCAACGGTATTCTTGATTGGATGGAAATGAGATGTGGTAGCAAACGATCGACAACTTTCGATAAAAGTATGGTAGCATACAGTGTTGAGATCAAGAAAACTGCACATGCTGATATATCAATTATAGAGAGGAATGAAAAATAAATAAAGAAGAGAGTTTGAGGGTTGATTAAATGAAAGATAAAAATGTGATAAACGTTGGTAATCTAATGCGTAAATACTGTAAACTAAAGGTTAGCCCCGTTGCTGTTAAAGAGATCTCCGGACGTATTGTCGACAAATTATATGATTTGTCGCCAGATCTTGATAGGATTGCTAAAAGCCACGGTAGGAAAACAATCATGGAAGAGGATGCAATCGAACTTTTTAGCGTCTTGGGAAGAGATGTCATTTAGGATTCTTAAAAGGAGAAGTTGATTTGAATTGAGTGGAAAAATAGCGGATTTTCAGAGGTAAAAATGCTTCATTTCTATCAATGCAAAAGTTGTGGTATAGATTTTAGTTCGAAATATGAGGTTGACATCGTTTGTTTATATTGTGGCAGCAGACGAATAAAGCTGATCTCCGAGAGACATTGGAGAGATTGGAAAAAGATAGGAGCCGGATAAATATGGTTATTTGGGTCACTTATTACATCAGTGATGTTACAGGTAGGCATATGGCAGTTGCATATGGTAATATCGTCAGGCGAGAGGATTATCATATTATTATCGGTAATGAAGAAGAACGGTTTACGGTCCCTACTTCTGACATTATCAGTATTACTACCAATAAACCTTCTCTAAAAAATCATGATACAAACATGCATAATTGTATCCAGGGCAAAAGGAAAAGCAAGAATAGAAGAAAGAAAAGAAAGCAAAAGAAGTTTCATCAACGGTTTTCCTATGCTCGAATGTGGCGTCAAAATGATGTTGAAGAGTGTGAAAAATAAGGATAGAGATTGAAAAACTCTATATACTTTTTAAAATAGTAGAATCTATCTAATATTTCAAATGAATCACTTATTGATACAGCCGCCCTATTCTATAAAGCTCAATACATAAAGAATATGTAAAGAGCAACTTTTATGAGTAATATATCGTTATGTGTCGCTCGGTGAATGTACCTATGAAAAATATCGGCGTATCGAAGGCTATTTGGCGTGAACTGAACAAGATTCGACGTGAACAAGGCTTCAAGTATTATACCGAAGCTATAAAGTATTTGTTGAAACGGCCAGCTGCCCAACAACCGGTTATGCTAGAGTTAGAATCTGTTTCTAGTTTTGAGGAGAAGAAAAAGTTTTATTCAGATGGCCATACAATTGGCTATAAAAAAGGGTTGAATGACGGTTATAACAAAGGAAAGAGTGATTGGCAGATTTGGTATTTTTGTCACCTATGTAATGGGAGAATAAATATCTCTCCCGACTCCAATAGCCACAATGCGATAATAGAATATCTGAAGGAGCATCGGTGGGGGCATGGGAAATGTCCTCAGCAAATTGAGAAAGAGGAGGTCCCTCCTCATTCTGAGTGAAGAGATTGATCAGAGGAAAGGACTGTAGGTATTGACATAGAAAAACATAGTTGTTTCTTTCTAAAAAAGCCTATTTAAAATGGATGAATAGGGTGCTTCCCGTGAGTTTCTGATCTATGTCTTATGTAACAAACTAAAGTCTATGTTTAGAAACGAGGTGAGTAATTTAT
>JAUXAU010000062.1 GCA_030619765.1 Thermoplasmatota archaeon | reverse complement strand
GTGGGATTATTTATTGATAATGAATATAATCCTATTTCTACTAACGTCACTTATGGGTTATCGAGCGGCACATTCAAATATGTTAATCTTTACTGGATTGCAGAGGTTGGAGAACATTTCCTTCGTGTAATCGTCGATTATGATGATCAAATAGATGAATCAAATGAATTAAATAATGAAAAATTAAAATATATTGAGGTTTCTGAAGGCCCCCCTCTTATTGTAATTACCCGATTCTATACACCTGAAAACATAAAAGTGGGAGAACTGGTTGAGATAGATGTTAGTGTAAAAAATGTTGGCAGCAACACTTCAGAAACTATCTCGGCAGAATTGGACATTGTAAAAGACGAATTTACAGAAATTAAGAAAAAAACAGGTGGTCTATCAAGAGGTGAAACACATAACTTTTCTTTTGAATGGTCAACAAAGAATTTTGGAAATCATACGCTTCTTTTAATAGTTAAACATGGAAGTGATGTTCATGATCAAGATGAAAAAACTCGGGATGTATATCCTTATAAATCAGAATGGTGGAATGAAAACTGGCATTACAGGAAATTAATAGGTTTATATGGCAATGGAACCTTCTCAGAAGAGTTTAATTTCACCAAACTTTTAAAAAGTTTAAATATTTCTTTAGGAACGTTTGAAAACGATACAATTAGAATTATAGAATATGCAACAAATGGCGGAATTCGTAACGATACTATAAATTACAACTTTACAGAAAGCAGTGGTTTTGACAATAAAAATAATGCAACAGGGGTATTAACATGGAAGGTAACAGAACCCTTAGAACAATCAGTTACAAAATATTATTACATTTACTTTGATGTTGAAGAAAATAACCAAGGAATAAGAAACCCAATAAATGAAACAGAGAATATGACTGCGTCGAATTTTACAATAATATATGACTCTCCTGTGGAAGGCTGGTGGGGTGAAATAAAACAACCAATAAATGACAGTTACTCTATCGTTGGGCAACCGTTTAATATTACAGCGAAAACCAAGGCAAAAGCAGATAGCGTCATAGCATTTTTATGGAAAAAAAACGCGAGTAATAATTATACAAAAACATTGACTCATGATGGAAGTTACCTAAATTGGTCTGACATTATTCAATTTGAAAAAAATGATATAGGAAACTGGACAATAAGAGTTCTTTGTGAAGATTCAGCAGGCTATGAAAATGAGACAGCGGAAACCAATTTTTATGTAGGAAAACCAGATTTAGCAGTTGACAGAATTATTTACACTCCCTCAAAGATATATAAAAACGATATTGTTGCGATATCTGCTTATGTACGAAGCTACAACATAACAATGGAAGATGTCATTGTAAGTTTGAATATAACTGATTCTGAAGATAATGTCGTTTACAATAAAATTATTCCAAATTTAACGTTAATAAAAGATCAAGCAAAGATTGTGAATTTTAGCTGGACTGCTGAACAAATTGGAGATTATACGTTAGAGGTTGAGGTATATCACAGCAACATTACCGATGAATGGAATAATTCAAATAATAATAAAACACGCTCGATATCAGTGGTTGGATTACCTGATTTAGGTGTGGTAGACATAGTCGTCCCTTCAGGTGTCGTAAGAGAAGGAGATAGTGTGGAAATTCAGGCTGTTCTGAACAACACTGGAAATGCATTTGCAAAAAATTACAAGGTTAGACTTTACCTTTCACCAAAATATTTAGGTATGGATTGGAATGATAACCAAATAAAAGACACAACTAACGTTAGCATAGATGTAAACGAAAGTAAAGAAGTTACCTTAACTTGGAATCCTGCGCAGTATGGTCCTCCAGGAAATGATGGCGAATGGATTGTTGGAATCTTGATTTTTTGGAACAACACCTATAGAGATTCATTTACACGGAACAATAGTCAAACTGCAAGATTGAGAGTAGTGGAAGGGGAGAAAAATGCACCTGTTATAAAAATTAAAGAATTGCCAAATATACAGGAAATTGGAAAATCTGTGAGTATAGTTGCTGAAGTAACAGATAAATCTGGAATCAAAAAAGTTAATATCACAATTATAAATCCAAAAAATACCACATATATCGGAAATATGACGTCGCAAGGAGACAACAGTTATATTTTTGAATTTAATAACACACTAATTATTGGAGAATATAACTTTTCCATTACCGCTACTGATAACTCATTTTACCAGATGCAATCTACAGTCTATGGTGCTTTTGAAATAATTGGAGATGCCACACCACCTTACATAGATTACTTCGGTGCATATCCAACAGTTCAGTTAAAAGGCGGTTATGTAAACATTAGTTGTATTTCAACAGATTTCATGGGAGTGAAATCAGTTCGAGTTATGCTAAAGTATCCAGATGGTCGTTTGGCCACAAAAAGCATGTCAAATTCAGTATCTGGAGGAAAATATGTATACAGACAAACCTACGACATTTTAGGTCAATATATCTTTAACATTACTTCTGAGGATACATCGGGAAATATGAGATATACAGAAAACAAAGATTTTTTTCTAACTTTATGGGTAGAGTTACTACTTCTATATCTATTGAGAGTGTGATATTGGATATTAGTATCGGCCAACTTATCGGTTTTGAAAGTCAGCCCGATACTATCAGTTGGTTTTCATTGTGAAAGCCAACAGGTATAGAAATCAATTACTTTGTTATATCATCTTTCATATCCAGTTGATTATCCATACCAAGGTTACCCCGCGTATTTATGTCAAGTAGTACATTTTCCAAAAAAGACAATCGTTCTCTTATTACATTTTTATAATTTGTCTTATCTTCTGGGAATGCAAAGTTGGAATAAACTAAAGGAGAAACATCTACAATGTCATTATTTTTTTCCCACCATCGAACTATTTCTTTTCTATCTTCTTTTGAAAAACTATAGTCTTTATTGAAATGGACCATGCTTTGCCATTTAGATTCATCCGATGGATCCATGAGAATAAAAAAAGGAGAGTCTTCTTTTAGACGAGTATATTTCGAATTATGATATTGATAAATACGATTTAGAACAAAAGATTGTTCTATTTTAGGAAATTTTTCATGGGCAGGAGGGTATTTATTGCAGATCTTGATGCCTCTATCCCTGATGAGTTGCTTAATCTTACTGCTTTTGGTTTTCTTGTAAAATTGTTTTACTCTTTTTTCCTGTTCTGTTTTTAATGTTCTATCCCGTATCCCTTGAAGTTTTTCTATATGTTTATTTATCTCATTTAAAGATGTTTTTATGTCATCTTTCGTTTTATCAATGCATTCCATAGATAGTTTTCTTGGAAACCCATAAACAACATGATGTCTTGTTGGTTTTGAAGAGTCATCAAAACCCCAACAAATCTGATTTACATTATAAGAATCAATTACTTCTTTGTTACATACCCTTGATGTTGCAAATTGGAACTCTTCTTTTATGCGATATCTTACCCCGTTTTTTTCTTTGTTACCTGTTTTATCAACGGCGCAAATTGGTGGACGATATAGACTATCAAGAAAATAACCAAGGGATGATCTGGATGTTATACAATCAGGTATGACTCTACCGGTTGCTATCAAATCTTTTAATTTCTCACCAAAAAACTTATTTAATTTATACACAGTGAATTGAACGCGGGGATCCTTTGAATGTCGGTAACCTTTTTCCAATGCATACCTAAAGTAAATTGGAGACAATCCTTCTTTTATGTCAAATGCAATTAGAATGTTAATTATGCTTCTATATTGAGGTCTTTCAAAGATGCTTTCTACTGTTGCTTTAACTCCTTTTTTCGCTATCGTGTTAATATTTATCACCTACTTGTACAGTATTTCATTATACATTTGAAAAACATATAAATGGTGTAGTTTATTATGCTTTCTATATTTAATGGAGGCTATATAATTATGGCATATAAAAACACAAGGCGGCTCATCAGAATAGGCCATGTAAGCCTAGGAATAATAATACCCCGAGCATGGCTACGATATTATGAATTAAAATATGGAGACGTTGTAGACATAATTTCCAATGGATCTATAACAATAACACCGATAAAAAAGGAGGAAAAAAAATGAAATTGGAACCAAATTGGGAAATTGTAGGCACATTGGCAGAAGTAGAAAGCAAGGATGGAATTACGACACTGCAATTTTCAATCCGTAAGACCTACGAGATTCCTACAGCTGCAATCGATGAGGGGAAACTCCGGTCTCTGGTAGGAGAACGCGTGGGCGTTTTCAACTGTGACGGCGATTACAGGGTTCGAAGAGCAAACAAAAAATAAAAACAAATGTGAAACAAGACAGAGCTAGAGAATCGCTTTAAAAAACTTGAAGGTCTAATTATGAATATTCATGGCGAATTACCAGACAAGGTAAACGATAAAAAATTGATCAAAAAACTGAAAAACATAGCTTAACAGTATGCCTTTTATCCAATTCTGTTGAATGGAGCGGGGTTTAATTAGTGGTGTTGAAAAAGGGGTGTTGTCATTTTCTCATCTCGCTAAAAACCTAATTTACGGGCAACACTTGTCTATACCAAAGTTATATAAATCCTGGGTGAACATAATGGTGATTGGCATATGGAAATAGAGATAATAGAGATATATGATAGGAGTAAGTGGTAATAAAAATGGAAAATGGAACTTATGATACATCTTACTCAGAGGTTTTTGATGAAGTTTTACAACTTATAAATAGATTAGGTTGGACAGTAGAAAGTGCGGACGATAATACTGGAATCATTGTTGCATCTACAGGCTTCTCTTTACGCTCTTGGAGTGAAAGAATAACAATACGGATTTCCAGAGAAGGAACGCAAACAAAAGTCTCAGTTGCTTCAGTACCAAAAGCGCAATTGATTGACTGGGGAAAAAGTAGAGAGAACGAAAGGGTGATTATCAAGGAATTAAATTGCATTTTTGGAGGATGATTTTTGCGCTTATTTATTCAATGTTGTAACAATAATTGTGGTAGACGTATCTATTTGAATATCGTAGCACCAACAAGGGATAATTTAGCCAGAAGGATAGGCCATGACTTCGAAATACGATGTCCCCACTGCAGAAATTATTCCGCACATACAGTAAATGACGTTTTTGCAGAAGCAGGAGATAGCTCTGTACTTGGGGGTGCAATTGTAGGTGGTTTAATTGGTTTAATCGGCGGTCCTTTGGGTGTTTTAGCAGGCGGCGCTCTAGGTGGCGCTGTTGGAGCAAACGCTGATGAACAGGAACGGAGCCGTGTCCGTATATTTAATAAAGGGGTGGATTAGTGGTAGATATAATTTGCAGTATTCTTATTATAGTACTCCCAATCTTATCTGCCGTAATCTATCCGCTATTTTTCTACTGGCAAATAAAGAAAAATAATCCAGATAGATTTTATGTACAGTATCCGAGCGGGCCGAGGTTAGATTTTGATCTCATCCAAGATGTGATTGGGAGGACCTTACTTCTGGCCGGAAGCATCTTTGTCTTTTCAAACATCATTATTTATGGAATTACTGGGGACTGGTTATTATCTTATTCGTATGAGGTTAGTAGAGGGGGGGTTGTGCTTGGAGGAATATTTTTTATTCTGTTTATTTTAAAGGGGTTATATCATTTTACAAAAGATAAAAGTGATGAGGTTGTAGTTTCTGCAAAAAAATCCACTGATGCCACTATAAAACCAACTAATGAGAAGAAGGCAAAGGTAAAATGAAAATAAAGGAGTTAATGGTACTCTATGGGTTATTGAAGGAGAAAAGAGATTTTATGCCCAACATCCTACTCGATATGATGTTTGCCCATGAGTCTGCGGAAACCTCTAGTTTCCTTGCCTTGCCTCCTTTGTGGATTCGGTCATATAAAAACCAATGAAATGTATACCCTTCGTCATATCTTTGCAGTTCATTGTCTAAAAAACGGGTTGAATCTTCGGAGTTTGCAGAAGATCCTTGGACATACAAATTTAAATACAACACAAATATACTTTGATGTAATTGGAGACGACATAAAAAAAGATTTTGTCCGGCGGCTCACTAATGAAACGACAGTTGGAGTAAACAACATAACATCTGTTTCGCACCCTTTTTATTCATTCCTCCCAGTAATGATGTTTCCTGTCCTTTTGAATTTCAGCCGACACACACTGCAGGTAACCAAGGGAGCTCTAGTTCTCGTTTTGAAAACATAACCACACTTGGGACATTTCACCCGTTGACGATAGATCCTCTTCTTCACAATACTTATTTCTTCATCAGTTACAAATATGTTTCTCCCTGTTAAATCTTTAAAAACTCTTTGAACGCAATTAGGACGTTGAAAGCTATGTTCACGATGTTCCTTTTTTCCGTTGAGATTGAAAAATAGATTGATTTTTAATTTTTCCGAACTCTCTTATCAAAAAATATTATTTTCACAAAATTATGCGTCCTAATCAAATGAAAGTAAAAAATAAATGGTGAAAGTAAAAAGGAGAAGAGTATCCGAACTTTCTTTTGTGTGCGGACACATGATGATATGTAAAGTCATTAAGTGGGTATGATTTTTTCATATTAGAAACGGCAGACTCTTTATCGACTCTATTTTTTACGTCATTAATAATTGTACCTATATTTCCAACTGTAATGTATCCAATCATTGATCCAACAGAACAATTCGGCGAGTATTCTCCCAAAAGAAAATGCCTCATTCCTTTTTCAACATAATTTTTATAGAGTGTGCTATCTTTTTCTTTTAAACGCTTACATTCGAATCCAAAATAAGAAACGGAAGACCAATATTTACGAAAACAAATATCTATAGTAGGCGTTTTCCCCGCACCTTTTTTTCTTTTACCATGTGCTTTTTCACATGTAGGTATGAATGAGGCGTCTGATTTTTTCCACTCCAATAGTAATTCAATATATAATTCCTCACTAATCTCTGGTTCTGACATAGTACATTTTATTTTTCCAGAAATATATAATCTTCTATATGCTTTACACATAATCTTAAGGAGGTTTTGAACCCCACCATGCCCAAGTACTTTTGCTAAATCCTCTGGGGAATTTGCTTTAAGCTGTGATTTTTGAAAACTCGTGCCCTTCATTCAATCCTTTTCTCCATAAACTCATAATATCGTAATATGTTTCATCTGCATCACGTAATGCAGATGATTTTGTCCAATATCTCTTTTGATTTCGTTTTACAATAAATATGGTGTTGCCAGAATATCTTCGAAGATCCCGTCTTACGTAAATGCTAGGCGATTCTTCCTTAGTTACTATTTTCTCTAATTTATCGAGAACATCTTTAAGGTTTTCATCAGAAACATATCGTTTTTTAATCGGTTTGTGAGATTTATCTATAAGTTTAACAGATACAGCCTGAAGAGGATTTTCACCATGATAAAAAGTACCCACAAAGACCTTATTTTTACATTCAAATGAATTATTCAGTATTTCACAAAAAGTATCAATATAGTTTTTCAACATTATCTCGTCAACGGGTTTAATTGTAGTTGACTTATTTTTTTTCCAGAAATAATCTAATGTAAATTCTAAAGCATCATTAATCAATGTCTGCTCAGAATCATTTAGATCATACCAACTCTTTACAAAATCATTTAAATATTTTTCCCCTAAATATTTATCCACTTCCAGATGTTTTGAAAAATCTTTAAGAGATTCGTACGATATATTCATTTCTAGAATATTTTCTGGCAGTGGAATGTTCAGAATTTCTCCCTTTGCAAATTCATCTCTTTCTACTAACCATCTTGAGCTGGTTAGCATACCATAATATAGTGGTATTTTTGTGTTAATGATCAAGCAACACGCCGCTAACTGATTTAAATCATTATCCTTTCCATGAATCCCAAGAATAGATTGAGTAAATACTGCATCTCCTTTCAGAACCGCTGCAATAAATCCTACGCCCACTTTTAGACCTTGCTTTATTAGTAAATGAGGGGGTTTAAATATCTGTCCTTTTGTTTTTGCATATCTATAAAAACGAGTAGCTCTATTTATCGGAAGCGATCCTTCATCCATTATAAGTCTCTGTATTTTTTCAGCGGCTACATACGCCTTTCCAAATAGCTCAGGGGCTTCATATCGTTTATTACCAATTATAAACCCCTCTCCATGAATCCACTCTTTATTCTCACATATTTCTCCTAAAGTAGGTAGTTTTGAAAGCTTCTTTATTAATTCAAAGTCTCGTGGGGTTCCCCACATGGCTACCTTCCAGAATACATCTTTATCAATCGCCTCATTTTTCGGTATGTATGCTATATCTGGGGGTTCGATAAGTAATAACCAATCATCTTGTGGCGAGTAACTTGGTTTTGGTGAACAATAGAAGATCGACTGAGTATCTTCTATGTCATTTGGAGAGTATATTATAGCAGCTCCTGGTCCAACCGCCTTAGAGAATAGGATGTATCGTAATGCTGAGAAGTTAATAACGGTCTTGACATTGAATGACGAGAAGAACTGTTTTCTAAATTTTCTATTCAGGGTAGAACGATTAAAAAGGAGGCTTTTACTTGATACTATCATGCATATTTTGCCATTAGGTTTACACAAGTCTCCACCCCGCCACAAAAATGCTTGACATATCTGGTTATCACCAACTGTTTTACTTTGATCATTTAAATACAATCTTGCATGTTCAGATAATTGACTTTCCCAAGGTGGATTGCCGATAATCAGGTCGTATTTCTTATTCAAAAAGGGTGCACCTTTTTTAAAAAAATCGGATACAAAGAGATTATTATTTACGAGTGGCTCAAATTTCACTTTCTCCCAAATATAACGTGGTTCTAAATAATCGCACATGGTAAGATATAGGCTTAAAGCGCTTATTCGAATTGCTCTTGGATCAATATCTACGCCAAAAATATTCGTCTTAAGAATATTCGTTAGTTCCGACATAGATGGGTGTTTTCCAGGGTTTGCCTGCATCCACCGGGCTATAAGTCGCCGATAGGATTCTACCAAAAATATACCAGATCCACAAGAAGGATCAAGTATCTTTAAATCGCTATTTTTTCCATCCCAAGGAAGTACTCGATCCATAAGAAACGTAACAAGATGGTGTGGGGTATAATACGCTCCACTTGTTTCCCCATTTCCTTCAATTATTTCAAAATGAAATGTCTGTTGATAAATATTGCTTATAAGTTCAATAGGAATAATGTCAAAAGCATACAATGGCCACAACATCATCTGGCCACTTTCAAGATATTTTTCCCCCTCAAGAAGTTCTTTCAATAAATCAAGATGTTCTTGAGTTACTACTGTTTCTTCTTTTGAATGGAATAGAAATATATCGCCGTTAAATTTATCATTTAAATCTCGAAAGAATTTATACGTGGCTTTTCTATCGGTAAGTAAATCGCTAAAACAATTCGCTTGGGGCAAATACTTTTCGAAATACTTGTCAGGGAATATATTATGTCCTTGCTTGTCTGTTCTATCCTCAAGATATTTAAGAAATATCGATCTATTAAGAAGACTGTGGACAATCTCAGACGACAAATCTTCTTTTTCAATTAATTTTTTCCTCATAAACTCCAAGTTGTCCAGCAGTGTTTGATACACTCTTTTTTCTTTTTTGAATTTTTTACTATGTTTTTGCCAGTAATTTCCCGTAACAAGTTCTGATCTATGATATTTCATTATTTTTTGAATTTCATTTTCTGCGTCAATATAGATATTTAATTCTTCAATAAATCCTGCAGTATCATCTAATTTTCCATGTGATCTTCTGGGCGGTTTATAAGCGTTGTATATTAAGATAGTATCTGGTAGAATTACGAATAAAAGAGGAGATTGTGCCATGTTCCAGACTTTTTTGTGTAATTCAGCAATCTTCTGCCGATCTCTAAATTCCATTTTTTTAAAGTATATAAGCGGGACACTTGGGCCTTCTTTAGGCTTTAAAAAGAAAACAGAATCTGCTCCTAATTTATCTTTGGCTTGTCTTAAAATATATCTTTGAAGTTCATCTTTGGCATCTGAATCAATTTCAACCAGGCCGTTTTCTTTTGCTAAATCAAGTTTTGAGCAAAGAAGAGAATACGTTCCATCTTTCCTTTTTGATTTGTAACTCATTTTTTCCTTCCTATTTCTTCTATCGCTTCTTTTGGATTTTTCAATGTATATAGATGTTTTCGTGAATCGTCTGGATCTAGATCTATTTTTAGCCAACCATCTTTTTTTAATCTGGAAATTGCTTGTGATGTTGTGTTGTTTCTAATTATCTTCTGGGCTTGCAAATGAATTATAAATATGCGATTCACCTGGAGTAATTATCCATAAAATTGGTGCTCTACCAACATTCCAGACATCTTTTCTAATATTTTTAATAGATTCCGGTGTAATATTATCCATTTTTTTAAAATAAATACAAGGATGACCTGGCATTCCTTCTGAAGTTCCTGGTGATTCATAGAGTAAATCAATTTTATCAAGTATTTTTCCGTGACGTAGAGAAACTTCGGATAACTTCTTTCCTTCATCTGCAGTAATTAATCCTTTGACATTGAAATCTGCTGATTCTAATGTAATGGTAACAGACTTTCCTAATGTGGGCTTATCATTAGAAATACCTATTACCTCCTGTTCAGGTGAGTAAAAAAATGTTTAGTTTGTTGCATCCCAAAGTCGCATCCCAATATCAAATTACACTTAGAGTTATAAACTTTTCTATTTTTTTTCATTGATCATCCTCCTAAAGAACAACAACATACACCTCTTTCCCAATCCATGGTGTAGGCACATTTACTTTTCCACTGGTATCGTTATTTTTCATTACTTTTCTTTTACGTATATCTCTAAATTCTATTTGTTCAATTATTATTATTCCTTTCTTTTTTTTCATTTTCATATCCATATGAATAGACTATTAGTAACCTATTAATAGTCTATTCACTTAAATAATTTTGTATAACTTTTTTTCTTGTAGAGACTATTTACAAAAGACAGAAATATTTCCCACTTTTCCCATTTATCCCACACAACATATAAAAATAATATAATTGATAGAAACCTTTATATAAATACAAAATAATAATAATATGTGATGTGATGCAATGGTTATAAAACTAACAGAACAGATATCCCTCAAAACATCCACTGAGATAAGTGAAATACGCCATATTTCCAAAAACCTCTACAACGTGGATGACTGGATTACAGAGTTAAAGAAGCGTAAAACAGAGGCAACCCGCTCCAGTTACAAATCGGCACTCCGTATGGTATTGTCTGATCTACAGAAGACGGTGGAGGAGTTTCTTGCATTTGCCAGAGATGATGCACATTTTCAGAGGGAAATGAAAGAATATTTTGAGGAGCTCCCTCTTGCCCCGCTTACACGAAACCTGCGGATAGCAGCAGTCCAGTCATTCCTCAAGTACGCTAACATAAAATATGACTCCTCGACTATTGAAGCAGACCGCAGCAGCACCCTACAGGGAATCTTCGACGTCGAGATCCCTTCCCAGAAGAAACTTGGTGAGATACTTAAAAATGCAGATGTTAAGGCAAGAGCAGCGATAGCACTCCTCGCCTTTTGCGGCCTTCGACCGATGATCGCATCGCATCTTTGTGTAAAAGATATAGTGGATTGCACAATAGAAGATGGCCATATAAAATTCACGAAATTCCCCGTCCGGATCAATATCCCGAGGAATTACCCCGGCAACAAAGCCAAGGTGGACTTTTTTGTGTTTCTCACCGAACAGGGCGCTGAATACATTGAGGCATGGCTCAATAAGAGAGGAAATATCTGTGGTAATACAAAAATCATTGGGAGGGGGAAGAGGGCAACCCAATACTGGGTTAATAAGGCATTCAAGCAGTCTGCTTTCGAGAGTACTGTTTATAGCCTCCGCAGTTTTTGCGATAATGCCCTTGACCGCCTTGGTACCACTAAGCAATCGTTTTACATGGGGCATACGGGTGACTTGCACACAAGGTACGTCATGCGGAAGAAACTGTCACCGGAGAGGATCGATGAGCTGCGGGCAGAGTTCAAAAGAATTGTTGAGCCAAGAATGAAGACGACATATTATCGCTCAACTTCTGACTTTATTCCTCCCTCCGCACTGGGGAGATGAGGGACTGCAAGTCTATCAGATATAAGATCCATCTAATATCTATGAAAGAATTACTTACTGGCACCGCCGCCAATAAGCAATACCGCCAAGTATTATAATAACTGCTATTACACAGATGCTTCCATAGATATAGAGTGGTATTCCCTGTTCCTCAGTTGGATTAGGATTCCTGGTGCCCTCAATCGTTTTCTCTAGAGAGATGGATTGCTTGATTGAGCAGAGCAGAGTGATCGACTCGCTTTTATATTGGTATCCTTCTTTCATCACTTCAACGGTGTATGTTTCTTCTTCAAGCAAGAACGATGCTCTTCCAGTATTATTAGTGCATCTCGTTGCAATTTTACTCTCGTTTGGTTTTATAATGTCCCCTATTTAATGCAAGTATTATAAATTAGTTGTTGCATTCTGTTTCGAGGTCTTTTACTATGACATTTGAAATGCGAGTTGTGATCAGTACTCCCTTGATTGATGATGAAGATTTAGGAAGCGTAGCAAAGAAATTTTTTGAACAAATTGGTTATCTTCCAAAGGGGTCAGATTCTATGATTCCTTACAAGATTTTTTTAGATTTCTTCTTAAAGCATCCAACAAAAGCATGGTTTGTAGATAAAATTGCAGATGAGCTTAAAACATCCCGGCCTACTGTGTATAGACATCTTAACAAACTTAAAGGATTTGGTATTCTTGAAGAAGTTCGGGTTTTTGATGATGTGACTAAGCAAAATAAAAAAGCCTATCGTATGAGATATGGAGACTTTCAAAGAGCATGGGATATTGTTGAGGTTCAGATTAAAGCAGCAGTTGAAAACTATGGTAAAACTGTGGAGCATCTGCAAAAACTATTAGAAAAACAGAGGGAGGGATTAAACGAGTAAAAAAGAGGACGTGAAACCAACAGAAAAATTAGGTAATAAATACTGCAATAATTACTGCGGTGAATATGTTAAATAGCATGATCCGTACAATGAAGCAATAAAAAGGTGTATTTTTTCCTTAAAAACTCACAGAAATCTGCTGTAAGGTGCTTTCTTAATAAGAAAACAGACCTAAATGTTATTTTTTCCTTTTGCAAAAATCCTCAGCATACTCTATGAATTCCTCCGCCGATATATTCAGTTTTCTTGCCTCCTCTATAAATTCTGGTGTAAACAATGGTGTAATCTCTCCTTCCAGTTTTGTTTCCATATCCGAAGGTGCAGATGATATTATGGTCTTTGACGTAATTGATGGCACATCTTCCAGTTTAACTTCTTCCTTTGCTCCTCCACACATGAGTGTTTCGTTTTCCTCATTATCAACGAGGTATTCTACGACTTGGTTGAGAACTCGGAATCCCTTCTTCTTTTTTATCTTCTTTAGCTTTCTCCAGGTTGCCTTGGATACTGGGATAGACTTCATTGTACGTTAATATGTATTTTATATTTATTAAACATTGGTTTGATTTATGCATAAATTTCCCTATAAAACTCTCACATTTGACCTAATATCTTATTAAAAAGATAAGAAAGAGGATAAAATATGGAGAAATGTCATGTTAAACTTCTGTGGTAAGCTTATCCCATATAGTTGATTGCATACTTTTTTTAAAAGCCACAGATAACTACAAGCCCACAAACTGTTATCAGACTGCTATGAATATATGAACGCCTGTATACTATAAAATTTACAAGGGGTATTTTTTGCCTATGTTTTTTGCATATAATTACTAAAAATTACTGCGAATGATTGTCATAGTTAAACGTCAGGCTTAATTTTTGTTCCCATAATATACATTATGTGAAATTTCCACTCCTGTTGGATTCTACAGTTTTCTAAATATATAACGTAATTTACATATCAAATAAAATACACAACGTATGTTGTAACATATGGAACAAATATGGAATAAGTGATAAAATGGTTTTGGTACCATATGATGCAATGAGATCATTACATATTTTTTTAAAAAGCCACATTTTTTAAAAGTCAGATGAATACATGCCCACGAACTGTTATCAAACTGCTATGAATATCTGAACATCTATATACCACAAATTTAATGCAAAAGGCTTATCGTAGTTAAGTCTTTGACTTAATTTTGTGCATATAATGTGAGTTGTATGAAATTTCTACTCCTTTCTACTCCTGTTGGAGTTTGCAAATTTTTGCAAATTTCTAAATATATAACGTAATTTACATATCAAATAAAATACACAACGTATGTTGTAACATATGGAACAAATATAGAATAAGTGATAAAATGGTTTTGGTACCATGAATGTACCATGCATGATGTACCGAGATCACTACATACTTTTTTTAAAAAACCCTCTTCATCTCTTCCAGGTACTCCATATAAACTACAGCAAATTTTCTCACTCAAATGCCTCTACGATAGTAAGCCATATAAACCAACCGCGCCTATTATAAGAGTTGAGGAAGATGTATCGCAAAGTGTCATATAAACCAATGACAAAACATACGGTGGGGCGAATAAGCTACACACCAATGTCGAAAACGCCTGCACAAAACGCTCATTTTGGGAGGATGGGGAGGATGAACAAGCAATGGGTGAAGATCCTCTACATCTTCTACCTTGCGTGGAGAGACAGCCCCAACGAGCCGATAAGCATACACAATCTCAAGAGAGATTACTGGAGGGAGATAAAGGAATATGGCTTTGATAAAAGATGTGATGAATACCTTGGAATACAGGCATCCAACCTCTATAAATACGGGGTGCTGTCGAAGATGAAGGCGACCGATGAGACGAACTGGAACCTATTCCGCATCAACCAAAAGGGACTAGAGACATTAGAATACCGGGAGATCATACCATCAGGCGAAAAAGAATATTTTACACCTTTGTCGGAGTTGACTGGTTACCGCGTCTTTCAGACAGTCGCGCCCCATTAACTATATAGATCAAAAACTATACTACATAGCCAAGAGAGAGTGTTTGGCAATAGATGTACAACAGTTGGAGATAGTAGCAGAGATGTGTAAGGGAGATTTGAGAAAGGCAATCAACAATCTGCAAATATATAAATGTTGGTTCTCACTTCAAGAAAAATGAATGATTTGATTAGACAAAGGGATATCTAGAGACGCCGATGATTCTCATCTCTATAAAGAACAGGTATTTTGTGCCCCACTCGAGATGGAGGGATGGTTCGAGACGAATAATGATGGGTTGAAGCACACCCATGAGCACGGCGGGGAGCACGATTCCCTGGCACGGTAGTGGGGGGAGTGGTTTCAGGTAATTACCAAATACCTCCGCGCTGAAAGCAGAGAGGAGCACGGTTTTTCCGGCATATCAGCACGCCACAGAGCACGGTCACCATCACAAAATTTAAAACACATCGAGAGCCTAAAGAGGTAGGTAATGCCAGAAAAAAAATGGAAAATCGTTTTGCTTTGCTTTTATTATCATTTTTTAAATCGTAGGGAGCTGATTACTCCACGGGATTTGTTCGATTACAAATACCGGTTTCTCCGTGATCATGACGTGATGACGGAAAAATCCGTACAATATCACGCACATAATCTGGCGGAACGTGGTTTTCTTTATACCATCTACGACAGGTCAAAACCGGTGAATTATGGTATCCCACGTTGCTATCTGCTTTCTAAAAAGGGAATAAAGAGGCTTGCCTATGAGGAGTTGATAGAGGAAGGGGATGTTAAAAGGCTATTACCTCACATTCACTATGTTGCAGAGGAAGCACGATCGGATATCAATTATGCAGGGGGCTAAAAATGGATCCAGAGATAAGGGAAGCAATTATAGTTCTTTTAGAGGCATTCGGTGGCAATCGCTCGAAGGTCGCAAAAACTTTGCATGTCAGCAGGCACACTGTCGCCGAGGTAGCAGATAGTGAAAAAGTGCAGGACAACACAGAAGAGACAGAGGATCCAGAAGAGTACTCTGGGGAGGACAATGAGACAAAACAGGAGATGGATAAGATGGATGCGTTGGAAAAAGAAAATCAAGTGCTCCAGTCTGAATTGGATGAGAGTAAGAGTGAGATTGAGCGACTAATCAAAAATAGTGAAAGGGTATGGCATCAACATCAGCAACAACAGCAAAATTCTGTATCCTCGAAGAAGGCAATAATGCAAGACGTTTTGTGTAAAATGCTGTCAGAGGATAAATTACCTTCTTCATTTTTTAAGTATGTAGACATAAACCGGATACCCGGAAAAGACAGAGATCGTGAACAGAGTATCTATAATGTTCGGCGGGATATGTCCGAGAATTTTTTGCAGTTGAAATACTCACTTTCCACCATCGAGTCCCTTATCACCGAGTTAAGCAGTGCTAAAGATGATGAAATAAAGCAGGCATGTGGAGCTATTCTTCGCAGAACAACTTGGGTGACTAATGAGTTAAATTCGCTGTCGACAATTCCTATCAATCACCCTAATCTCGACATCATACCTGATGAAATAGCTGTAAAACTTCACCAAGACACTACCAGGTTAATTGACAAAGTTTTTCCAAAACTCCGGCCTTCTGTTGCAGTAGTTCGAACCTCTGGTAAGGAATCAAAATACTTTGCAAACATAGCAGCAGCACTAGGAGATCTCATTAGAATAATTTCAAAAATTGACACATACTTTTCACGGTATTTAATAGATGATAACGCATAATAGGATAGTTTTAGGAGCGACGTTATTTTGCCATGCATAAAAGGTTATAAAGTAATTAATCTATCTATAGTCTCTCTATATTTTGAAATGTTTAAAAACAGAGAAACAATACCGATGGTGATAAAGTGATTAAATTACGTCCGATTAGGGCGGCAAAACGATGGTTATCTCTCCTTAGGAAAAAGATGAAAGAGAAAAAGCAAAAATCTTAAACATTTATGGTATTTATATTTTTGCGAAACAGCCATGATATATATGAAACCTATTCGGGTATTGCGTGGCTAACGAATAAATGAAATCTATAGTAACATTGCGTTAGTCAAGGAGACCTTCTACATCTCCTTGGCAAAACCCTTTTTACACAAACCCTTAAATATTCAACATATATTTAAATAAACATATTCTTGAGGTGTGAAAAACCATGAGGAAAAAAGACAATTACGTCCTAGACGAGGAAGATGAGAAGTTATCTTGTTTATTTGCCGATCTAGGAATGTCAAAGAACCTTGCTAAAACATTGATGTATGTCTCCCAGGTTGAAGAATGTTATGGGAAGGATATTGAAAGAGGAACAGATCTTTGTCAGCCTGAGGTAAGTGTTGCTATGCAGGTGATGCGAAAAAAAGGATGGATAAAGAAACGTGACCTTAAAAAGAAAAGCAAGGGCAGGCCTGTTCACATCTATAAATTCACGGTGGATCTGCCTGAAATAGTAAAAGATCTTGAGAGGCAAAAAATGGCAGAGGTTGAAAGCGTTAAAAAGGATCTGTCAGAACTGAAAACTCTGGTTGAAAAGATAGGCAGCCCCTCCTGATTGACTTAGATAAAAATTAATATAGGATAACAACAAAGAGTAATCACGGTTGCACTTTGTTAATTGTTTTGGTAATCAGTAAAGGATCTCAAAGAAGTTTTTCATGTCATTAAAGGCAAAAGAACGGCAGGTGTCAACAGTGAGAAGTAAGTTAACACCAGAGATGAAAGATAAATGCCGTTCTTAGGTTATCTGATAAAAGATATAAACATTTGGTATATAAGTATACGTTTTTAATCAAGTGTGTTGATTGCTTCGAGGAATGGGATAGATTCTCATTCACTAGTACCGTTATCCTTGAATTGTAAAAGGGTTATTCAGATTGTCTGCAACCGTCCAATTAACAAGCGAGGCAGTAGTGTTATCCAACTGAATGTTCTCATGTGGAAAAATATCATCGGGAGATACCGTATGATTAACGTATGTATTAGATGATTCGTGAATTACATCCCTTACTCCGCTTTGTGTATTCTCCTCAATAGACCAGTTCTCCAATGGTAACGTGTTATCTCCAATATTCCAAATAGTAATGTTAACTTTTTCATCAGGTGCATAAATGCTTTTATCAGTAAAAACATCAAACTCCCGGTTAATGAAAAATCCTTCAATAACAATTGAAAAATAGGCATACCGAGTGAAACTCAAATTATCCATACTATATCTTACAATACATCGATACTTACCGTGTCCAACCGATATGTTATTTGCATCTCTTTGATTCCATATGTATTCTTTTTTTTCTCCGGGAGGGATTTGCGTTATCATTTGTAATGATGGCCCAAGGAATATTGCTCCCCACTCATTGTTCCTCTGTTTTTGAATCAACCAATGGCGAGAAGTGGAGAAGGATATTGGTTCATCTTCATTATTCTCTATTGTAATCTTAACATCTTCTCCAATAGAATACGTTTGCTTATCAGTCGAAAGGTTGACCTGGCTTACCGGAATGATAACTTCTGCCACTATCTTGTTATCGTTTACAGTTTTAAGAGGAGGATCATCTGATGTTGCTGTGACGATTGGTACTTTTGAACTATAGTTTTCGTAATACTCTATGGAAAAACGCGTCAAGGTCCCTACAGCAGTACTCCCCCAAAATTCTTCTCTATCATAGACATTCAATAGGAATTTATACCCTTCGAATAAGAAATCATGTCTTTTAATCTCCACTTCAGTACCGTTGAATTCTTCTATTATATCAATAATCTTTGGTATCCTATCAATAAATTCTGTTATGTCAAGCACGATTTTATTGTTCGGAAATGGCCGCTCACCAGTTTTAAAAAAAGAGAATGTTTTTGCTGTAGAAAAATAAAACAGGCCTTTTTCTATATCCTCTAAACCCAGTGTCACATCACAGTCATTTCTCTTTTGATGATCAATTTGGAACGTTGCCAACAGTTGTGGCTCATACCCGTTCTTATCAATGAAAAATCTGCAAATCTCGACTTGTTGCTTCATCGCTTCATAGGATATCCAGTAGCATCCATCGTTATCGGTATCTCCCATACAAAACCCTTCTCCCCATGAATTCGCAATTTTAAAAGCTCCGTAGCGGACTTCACCCTCTTCGATATACGGTCCAAAGTTATCGTCATATCCAACAATAGTATTGGCATGGGCACTACCGCCACTATAACTATAGTATGGATGGTAGTTATCCACTGTCCAGAGGTCATTGCTAAGGTAAATATATTCATCAGCATCGATGCATATCACAGCAAGTTCATCACCAGCGAGAAGAGCCTTCAATTTGTTAATTCCATCATCTGTATCTATATTCATATAGTTGATTCCTGTACCACCACGGTAAAGTGGTGATTCTCTCCATGCGGATTCAGAAGGAAAACTATAATAATCTTTTAAGATCTGTGGCATCTCTTTCCAAGAACATGCACCAATTTGATGAATAACCTCTATGGCGCTGGCGAAGCTAGTACCATAATTACCTCCCTTGTTAATTTGATGGTAAACAAAATCCGGGCTCATTATTTTATCCTGATAAGCCGGAGACGGATAACCATTACGCTCTCCTATCCACTTTGCCTCTGAGAGATCCCATCCATGCTCCTTGGCTTCCTGATAGGTTTTCACATAATATACCACAGCCCAACACACACATGATTTAGCGTTCTGTTGTCCTATGGGTGGAAACCAAGGGTCTTTCGTATGGTCAATATTTGAAGGTAAGTCTTCGGTAAACGCCACATCCTCAATGAATGATCCTTCCTCTATCTGATTCCATTCCTCCTCAGTTGGAGGTCGTAACCCCGTGTAATATCCTTCGATAACGACGTTATAGTCTTGCTTCTCCTCATAAACACCCACCTTCTGTTTTAATTCATTTAACTCCACAGATGTTATCTCATGTAGTGTTATCGTCAGATCACTGCTCTGTATTTCAGTAACTGAAGTTATCTCTAAATCATCTTCAACACCGAGGAAAAATCCTCCTATTATAGGTATGCTGCCTGCTAAAAACAATATTGATACTACAGGTATTGTCATTATCTTTTTTTCTATTTTTCTTTTCCTTCTACTTTTTGCTGTATGTTTTATTTTCCTTGCATCCATACTTTCTATTGTTTGAAGTAACCATTTATATAACTATTGCGTAAAATTATCAATTTGACAAAAAAACACTAGAAGATATACCAGTTGCTTCTATCTATCCCAAATCAATGACCCTTTCTACTCGCCATCCGTTATCTCTATGTTATAACCAAGAGAGTTGTTTATTTCTTGTCTTTCTTCTCTTTTACAGAGATCTCATCATCAACTACGATGACGGAGATGAAGCCTATTTATTTTCGCCCCACAATGTTCTTTAATCGCTTGAATCTTCTGTTGCATTTATGACAGGTAATCCAAGTTGCTCTCTGCTTTGTTTTGAACCTATGGTTGCATTTGGGACATTCAACCCTTTGAAAATATCTTCTTACCGCCTTGTTTTTTTTCATAGTGCATCCTACTCCTGTATTTCATTATGGCTATTTATTCTTTTTCGTCCTCTGCTCGTCCGCTCTCTGGAGGGATTTATAAGAAAAGTCTATATACTATAAGTAATATAATATGTTAATATACTACCTAGAAAATACAGAGGTGACATAAATGGATGAATACAGTCGTGGATTTGAAGATGCCCTGGATCTCGTGAATAGTTATATAGAGAAGTACAAGGAAAAGATTCCCCAGGAATTTGTATTGCAAATTAAGGAGATCGTTCAGAACGCAAGGGACAAAAAAGTTGCAAACTTAAAAAAAGAACTCCTCTTGACTGGTAAAAAGATTTCTACAGAAGGGAATAAAACCAAGCAATAAATAAACTACCAGCTATGAGGAAGAATTCCGATAGACTAATTTAGTTGCTATTTGTCTTTGGATCAAAGGTTTTTTTCCATTTCCATCAAAAGTTCAGCGATCTTTCGTCCTTTTTGGGTGAGTGTCCATACGATAGCATCTTGTTCCTTATCGTATTGTTTTTCGATTAAATCATATTCGTCGAGTTTTCTTGTAAT
>JAUXAU010000082.1 GCA_030619765.1 Thermoplasmatota archaeon | reverse complement strand
TAAAGATAGAATTCAATTTCTTAAGAACATTCTGCTTGAAATCAAAGAGAGATATTGTTTTGAATTTGAAACAATTGGGACAGATGGCGATCATGTACATATATTTGTAGGTGCTGCTCCGAAATACGCACCTTCAAAGATTATGCAGATAATTAAAAGCATAACTGCACGGGAATTGTTTGAGAAATACCCCAAGGTTAAGGAGATACTATGGGGTGGTGAATTTTGGAGTGATGGAGGATATATTGGGACTGTTGGTGAAGGGGTAACTGGAGATATTATACGTGCCTATATTGAGAAACATGGAACGCCAGAGGAAAAAGAGGGTTACAAACAAATGAAACTATTGGACTTTTAAACTGTTCGGATACCCCGCAGCTTGCTGCGTGGGAGGTTCATTGTTTTTGCAATTGGTGTTTTCTTAAGGTATTTTTCTGTGGTAGTTTTATCAATATGGAATCCCAGATCAATGTCTTTGGAGCCCAAATATCCAATTCCTATATCTGCTTTGATTCTTTCATTTACTGTAAAATAGACTGCCCAACCTCCTAGAATACAAATTGGGTCATCTAGAATGCTTACAACTTCTTTTAAATATTTAAATGAAATCTCGGTTTCGTAATTAGGATATAATTTCATTGTATTTTTTCCTCATTAACATTATTGCTGCTTCTTCTGCAACTCCCCCCTCTTTTAATAAGTCGACTATCAATTGGGGAATCGATACTACGTTAAATCCTTTTTTTTGTTTAGATTTATAGAACACATGTTCGTCCTCTATTATTATTTTCACATTTCCTTTACCTGTAAGACCATTTTTTGTGAAAAGCTTATGCCATTTTTCTACGTCTGCTTCTAGTACATACAAATCAATACGTGAAGGAAATAAATAATTTTGAGTGAGTGTTTCTGCTTGATAGGTTGTAAGTGCATATTTACGACTCGTTTTTTCCAAACATTGTATAGGGGTTTTAACGTGGTATTCTCGGATATATGAAGGATGACTAATTTTTATCCAATAGTTAAAAATCCCAATTACATCAATAACACATGTTCCTTCCATTCTTCTATTAGATTCTGAGATATTACTTATTTTTTTAACTAATTTCATTTTTTCTAATTTATGAAGAAAATCAATTGTCCATGAACGAGAACATTCAGCTTCTTTTGCTATTCTATATGTTGAAAGTGATCCTTCTGGATAATTTAGAATTACGCGGAGTATTCGTTCTCTTTTGTCAATTTTCATCATATGTCGTAATATATACTACTATATAAATGTTACCAACATGTAGGTAAAACTACATATATATAATATTTGCCCACATATTATATTTTATACTTCCACTTTTGCTCTTTCAAACTATCTTTCTTTATAGGCTATTCATCTAAACAAGAAATTCTCATTTATATGCACCATAGTTAACAATTTTGTTAAGGCTGGTGCATGTTATTGCGAATGGAATAATTATGGGCAATTGTTCCTTTTTTCAACAGGTAAAAATTCAACGAGCCTGGCGGGTTAATGGGGTTTTCCAACGCCCTTGTAAATAAAGCCCAATTTTTTGCATTCTTCTTTTTGATAGACGTTTCTTCCATCTATTATTACCGGAGTGCGCATCTTGTTTTTTATTGAATTGAGATTAAGGTTGAGGTAGTCTTTGTGTTTGGTAACGATAACGATGGCGTCTGCATCTTTGATAACTTCGTTAAAATCTTTGGTGAACGGTAATTCGAAATCTCGTACGTATGGGTCATGTAGTATTGGTTTTGCTCCTTTTTTCTCTAGTACTTCATAGAGTGTTTTTGATAGAGAGAACACCGGGACAGTTGAAGGTAAAGAACTGACAAATAATCATTTTGGTCGTCTTTTTGTCGTTGATAAAAACACGGTATATATATGTGAGGAGTATGATACTTTCGTTAAATATGTTGGAGGGGAATAACAGAAAGATGATTCCATCAGTAATAGTTTCCATTTGGGAAACAGATTCAAGGAAATATGCTGTTAACCAAAACATTTATTAAGTTATAACGTTATAACATTTATATATGGTAGAAGTGTTTGAAGCAAAACTAAGGAAAATAGGCAACTCTTTAGGCATAATCGTTCCATCATACATCATTGAAGGACTAGGTTTTTGTAAAGGAGACGTACTGCATATTGTAATTCCACCTTCTGAAGGTATAAAGAGGAATAAATTGCTTACCAGTTTAGCGGGCATTGATAAAAAGAAATCAACATTCGAAAGAGATAAAAAGGACAGATATTGATGCTTCTAGACACCTCTATTATCATCGAAATTTTTCGCAGCGAAAAGAATTCCAAAACTTTTGAAGAAATATATGAGTTGATAAAGGACGAACCCCTTTTCATATCAGTAATTCAAATCGGAGAGATCTCTGATTGGTGTTTGAAAAATAATATTGATCCAGAAAAAAGAATCTCCAAACTTAGACAACTCTTAAATATCATTCCGTTAAGTGAAAAACTATGTTTTGAAGGATCACAAATCAAATTTAATTTACGTAAAAAAGGAATATCAAAATTTAGTCTAATCGATGGAATTATCCTTGCAAGTGCAAGATCAATTAATCAAAAACTAATTACAATGGACAAAGACTTCAGAAAAATCAAGGATGCAATTGTTTTAAGATAGGATAAAATTGTCATTTTCATAAGATTTTTAAAAGAAAAAGTCGTTATTAGCCCAGATTCATGGAGGAGACATAATTTACTGAAATTGAAAAATAATAAGCAGCAGTTGATGTTAGTTGGAATTATTTTCTCTCAAAAAGTAAATTGGTCAAATGTAGGGTTTAACCCTTGAAAAATATGTATTTAAGATAACTCCTTGCAGGAATTGAAAAACTTGTGAATAAAATGATTGCCGATTCATTGGCATAGTGACCTCTAATTCTCCCCAGTCGCTTTCCTCACCATAGACATCCATGGCTTTACATTTAATGGTATAGGTTCCCTTTTTAGACCAAGTATGTGTTCTGGTTATTTCTTCACCAGATGCATAAGGACCATCCCATTTCCTGTTGGAAGTATCGCCCCATTCAATATAATACCAAACATCATTCCCGTCAGGGTCTATTGTAACAAAAGTATATTCATATTCTACTCCTACTTTACCATTTATCTTACCATCTATATCAGGTGTATTTGGTGGGTCGTTAGATGCTTGTATCCACGCCCAAGTTGTATCATTTGAAGTATTGTCACTATCATCGGTCACAGTCAATGTAACGGTAAAGTTGCCAGGACTTGCATAGATATGTGTTGGGTTCTGTTCATCTGACGTGTTGCCATCTCCCAAATCCCAATTCCAACTATACGGCTCAATTCCATTACTAGCTGAACCGGTAAATTGTAGAGATTCATCTATCAACCCATAGTATGGTCCGTTTGCATCTGCAGTTAAAGATGAGTCTAAAAATGTTCGTGCTGCAATATACGCGTCTTTTGAGGGATCATTGGGATCATAGCCGCTACTTGTGTAATGATGCCCAATTGCATCACCATTATCATCAAGCAATGAATGTTTTCCTTCGTTAACATATACATGACGAGCGGCATAATGATGGGCTTCTTCTAAAGATACATAACCATCCTGATTTCCAATTTCAGAATCCTCGTCAGCCTCTCCCCTCAATCCTTGATAAAATAATCTAACCCATCCGCCTTCTGACTCATCTTCCCTAACTGAAGTTAGTACTAAACGATTTTGACTGCTTACTTCTTCGATAAATCCTCCACTATTACAGGGCTGAAGAGTGAGCACAAGTGTGCCTTTGATTCCTTCAACATAATTAGCAAACTCATAGTCATACACGGTTCCTCCAACAAGCGGAAAATTTGTGTTCCCCCCAGAAGTTCCACCGTGACCAATCCAACATAAAAACAGGAGATCATCATCATCCATCTCATTTTCACCCCCTTCTTTAAACTTGTTTAAAACCATTTGTAGATTAGATTCAGTAGATTCATAATCAATTATAGATGGATCAAATTCAGGATTTGGATTATAGTTCTCCAGCGCAAATAGAACATATATTTCATCATTAGTAAAACTATAATTATCTCGAAGAACATTATACAAGCGAGCTACATCCCTAGTATAATAATTATATAAATATTGGCTGCCAGATGGACCTTCCACAATCATAGCATACCTATGGCCATATCCTCCATTATCGTTCTTTGAATTAGGTACGTTATCATTTTCAATATCTTCAATTACTAGATCTGATATACTACTGACACTATACAATGTGTCTTCATCATAAGGATTTACTGATGATGTTACTAAGGACAAAGTGTGCGTTGAAGCAGTTATGGATGCTGTAACCGTTAAACCAACAAACAAAACAATTACAGCAAAAGCAACTGCTTTTCTAAATAAAGATTCCTTTTTCAATTTCTTCTTCCCCCATATTCTATCATATTATCTATTTGATATATAAATATTTAATTACTCTGGAAACTAGTTTTTTCATCCATTCCTGATTCTCCGATATTAAGGACCTGTTTCCTCAGGTCCAAAACTCAAGAAACTTGAAGAGCCGTCTTGATTGTTATAACTTGTTGAAAGCCATGCACCACTACGTGCCATATTTTTGGAGACACGGACTTCATCAAGATAGATATGCGATGAATTTGGCATATAAGACCCTCCGCCAATTCCTGCCCTACCTATACGAGCAAGAAATTGAGATGCACCATTCAGATTATTATTATGACAGGTATTGGCAGCATCTGGTTCTTTCTGTCCGTTAATCCAGAGGGAGGTTTCTACTCCTCTTTCAAACCGACCAACAAGATAAATCCAATGTCCAACATGTGTTTCTCCTCCTTCGGCTGACCATGCAATGTCACCTTCTTGGTCAAATCGATTATGAGCGAAAAGCTTCCCAGCACTACCACCAGGACCTTCAGAACGTTCTTTATGAATGGCTAACGAAGGAACGTTATCATTATCCCCGAAATAAATTGGAGGCTCGTTCATATTGCGGTTTTCAACAAAATACACCCAAATCTCCAACGTCACATCCTCTGAGTTGAATTTATATGTTTCATCTACAATATCAAAATATTCGACATTAACTCCATCAAAATAAATACAATTACCAATTTTTCCAATTTCTTGATAATCAGGTGAACCAACGACAACTCCATCCTTTGTTCCAGTTGAATCGATTATATTTCCACTTGATTCACCCATGTGCCAAACACCAACAAACTTAGAATCCCAAACCAGCTCAGGAGCATGTTGATTACAACAGCTTGGGTTCCCATAATACATGTACAACGTGGTATCTTGATTTGAAGCAAGATTGGAAACATTCACCCAAGCCACCAGCTCACCCGATGACCCATCAAATTGTTCTATTTCATGATACAACCTTGTAGCAACACCAGTACCATCCATGAACAAAATATCATCACCATCATCCTGAGCCTTATCACGTAAATCAGAATCAGTTGTGCTTATAAGCACTGGGAAATTCGTAAGATCTCCTGTAACTTTCGTGTGATCAATAGTAATCTGTTTTCTATACTGCCATCCCTCATCAAAAGGATCAAACACCATTTTATGCTCTGATTGGAAATCAAATACTTTGTGTTTCCAATACGTACCATCAGTGGCATTTACATACCAAGTATACTCCATAGAATAGTCAAGACCACTGACATCCACAGAATAAGTTCCATCACCTACACCAGTACCACTCCCAGAGCCAATATTGGGAACAGTTTCAACAGTATAATCCATCAAATCTCCTTGAGGGTCTCTCATGTAGAAGCTCAGCTGAGAAAGATCCACAGAAACATATCGTTCACCATCCTCGGGACTAGGATCAGAAACAATAGGTGCCACTGTCTCTGTGGTAAATGTAAATGTTGAATCTACAAGGTTTTCTCCATCTGAAACCTGCACATGCCATGTATATTCTTCAGAGCCCTCTAATCCACTAATTGGAACGGTGTAAGTACCGTCTGGTTTGTTATTCCCACTTCCAGATCCTATATCGGGAGTAGTGGTCACACTGTAGCTCATCAGGTCCCCATTAAGATCACTTATTTGGAACCTTAGTTCAGAGGTTGAAATAGGGACGTTCTCAGTTCCATCCAATGGAGAGACTGCAGTTATTTCTGATGGGTAATTTGGAGGCCACAGTTCAATTTCTTCTGCATTAACAGAAGCAAATAATGCATAACCTAGCAGTCCATAGGCCATAACTGGTGGGAGGAAAATGCTGAATCCTATACCCCAGAACCCAAGCGCTATACCATTCTGTGCGCCATAGGCGATAAAACCAGTTCTAGAACGTAACCCTCCACAAGAGGTAACCCCATCCATTGTTGACCATCTCACGAATAATCGGGGAATGGGTGTGAGAAGTATAGGTATGAGTCTTGGAAGGATAATAATAGGAAATGACGATCCAGAGCCTATGGAAACATAGTTACAAAACAGTTCAGATGCCCTGTTTTGTAAACGAGGTAGTGTTATTCTAGGGTGTTGTGGACGACTAGATTGGATAAGACGTGACTTTAGCATTTCCGGTGATAAGCCTACAGGTAGTAAATCATAGTCATCAGCAAGTGCGATTATCTCATGTTGCAACTGCTGTGTTTTATCAGATAGTGAATCACGAGCTACTTCAATTTGAAGCTCTTTTATTTTTTCTAACAAAAACTCTGCTTCATCAAGAGACATGGTAATTTCTTGTGATGGTTCTCCTGGAAATCCAAACGTACGGCAAGTTACTACCACATTCTCCTCTGGTTCACAAACATTTGCAGCATCGGTATCAATTTGGTTGATTTCTTCCGAATATCCACCTATGCTGGATACAAAACTTGCACAGATAAAAATTAATATTATTCCAATTACTCCACTTTTCTTTAAAAGATTAACTTTTTTCATTTTTATCCCCCTTCATATTCCCATAGACAATATGTTATATAAATATTTGTAATAGATTAACATTGCACAATTAAATAATATTCAACAGGAGTTTTTTCATCTAAACATTGTATTGATTCTCTAATCCTGAGGGTATTCCTCAACACATTTTGCAGCTAATGAAAAAGCCATGTTCTTATTCGTAATTCGTAGCTTTAAGCTCGCCTTGGATCGTGAGTAGATCTTCTATCTCTGCCGACATTTTGATTATGTTTCCAACTGCTGGGGCAAAATAATAATCCATTATGTAAGATGATATATGATAAGCATTGAACGTTCCTGCTTCAACAGTTATCTCTTCTTCACCAAGGATTTCGTATGGAATAGCCCCGAGATCAACATCATAGTCGAATGATTGCTTAATGATGCCAAAGTAACCTCCTATTGATGCTTCAATAAGAATTTCTGTAGGAGGATAATACCCTTCTTTTCCAACAGAGAATGGGAAATCAAGTACGGGATACGCTGTTGTGAAATCTGCTTCAACTGTAACTCTAAAGGGAATAGGAATTGGGATAGGTATTTTATTAAGAGATACTAGTACTATCCCTTTTAACTGTGCGTATGCCTCTTGTAACGCAAGGTCAGATCGTCTGAACAGGATTCTTCCATTTAAGTTGTTAAACAATTGCAAGATCTTCCCTTTAAGATCCAAGGTTGAAGACCCGGTATCAATACTGGTTTCAAAATCTCCCATCACCTTTCCGTTGAAATCCAGCTTGTAGGAATCACCGGTATCACCTGCAACCGTGAAAACTATGTTTTCTGCTGATCCTTGTAACGAAAGATATTTTCCCGCTTCATCAATGTTTATACTAATAGGATCTATTGAATAGGTCCATGAATCATCGGCTTTCCATAAATCAATGAGTGCAGCAGTTTCAGTGGTGCCTTGTTTCCCGGTTTCATCAGTCACAGTCAATGTCACCGTGTAGAATCCGCGTTGTGAATAACTATGAGTAACTGTTTTTCCTGTATCATTGGTCCCATCTCCGAAATCCCAATAATAAGAAGTAATAATGCCCTCAGGGTCAAAACTTCCGCTTGCATCAAAGGTTATTTCTTCTCCAACAGCGCCATTATATGGTCCACCGGGATCTGCAACTGGCTCCCAATCAAAGCTATCTGGGTCATAGTCAGCCCAAACAACCTGGAAACTATCTATGTTGAGGCTTCCGTATTCAATGTTAAAAAACCCTTCATAGCCACCCCATGGACCCCAGCTGTTCTTACAGATCCAGTAGCCACCCCTCCCTATGGACGGGTCATCCTTCCAGCCGACGAGCACAACACAATGATTAATATCACCTACTGGTCCTGGATAAGGAAAGTACTCTTCAGGATCGTGATGATTGTTTAGCCATTCGATAAAATTAGGTCCTGCAAACATGGAGGTGCCTATGGGCCCTGTTTCCATTATCTGGGTTTTCATTGCTTCTATATCTGAAGGAGTACCATCAACTAACATGTATTCAACATCGAGAATTGGAACAAGCAATTCCTCCCAGTTCGGACACTTCTCAGAGCATGGGATAGTATCCATGGCTTGATACGAAAAACATGATTCAGGGATCGCACCATTATGATAATTCCCCTCAGGCGTGGTCTCCATCATAAGCAAAAGAGCCGCATATATACTCCCACCACCGCAACCTCCTGCCTCTGGCAGACAAGAAAGTACATATTGTTCAGAAAGATCCGGGTCTAATTCTGCAAATCCCTCTCTAATGTTTATAATGCTTTCAAGAACACCAAGAGCAGCAAAATCCCAACAACTTCCGCATTTCCCTTGGTCTCTCACTGGGGTGGTCCAATCCCCGCCGTTGTAATCTTTCCAACTGAACTCATCTGGCGGATCACCAACCTGTGGTTTCGGAGAAGCATACTTTGGATCCAAAGCGACTGGTGGAATGCTCATGACATAACACTCAGGAGCATAATCATTTCCATATTTCTCATCACTTATCTTCTCTTGATTACAGTCACATATGTTATCAAAACGAATTTCATCTGAAGACTGTTTACCATCGTTTTTATCGGTAGAACTTGCCCCTGGCAAAATGGCAGCTATCAGCAGCGTACAAACCACTATGCCTACAATTTTGTTTTTCATTTTTTTCCTCCGTCCCCCAAATAATTAATTTGGTAAAGAAGATATATATCATATAGATTTAAATCTTTCTATGAGAATTTTATTGCAACATCCGTAACAAAAAGAAAATGCGTTAGAGGGTTGTTTCTGCCTTAATTGGAATTAAAAAAAGAGAAGAGAGAGGGTTTAGTATAGGTTTATAGCCCTAGCATGTGCCTTAGTATTGTGAACATATGTGGGTGATTTTCTAGGAATCTTAGGAATAGTGTGTTGGTATATGGTTTGTTTATTGGTATGATTATTTTTAGTGTTTCCCAGTCACCCTTAGCACCATATTCATCTTTAGCTTTTATTCTGACAGTGTATGTTACATTCTTATCCCAAGTATGTTCTAGTGTTATTTTCTTGCCAGATCTATACGGCCAAATCCAGACTTCAAACGCACCTCCCCAGTAAATAAAATAGTAGACATCATCTATATCAGGATCTGTAGAATTTATGGTAAAGGTATGTCTAACCCCAACACCTCAAATGGTTGGACCATCAATCAAATAAATTCTCTAGACCGGGATAATCCGGTGAATAATGATGGATTGTAAACACATGATTGGTAATCAAGTTTGGAAACTGATTTAAATACTCCCAAACAATCTCTTTTTCGGGGGTTACTTCAAAGAAAATACCATGTGGCCCGTTACAAATAAGTGTATTTCCACTAGGAAGACGTTGGGCACCGGCAAGATTTATTGCAAAAAAATCAGTAGGGTTTTCACCTGTATAAATCCATATTGGGTCTTCAGGTCCATAGGCAGAACCAGGTATAAAAGAATAGTTGCCATTTCCGTCTACAGGTGGTATGATCTCATCTACAGAGGAATAAGCCCCACCTGGTCGTCCCCTACCATTATTGAAAACGAGAATGTTACCTTCACCATGATATCCTGATTTAATCCATTTGGCATCATGCTGCCCAAAGAATATCTGATCACTTGCAGTTCCAGCACGATATGCCTGCGGGTTTCCCCAACGGTAGAGAAGGTCACCACCTTTTCCACTGATACCTCCGGTATGACCTGCAGCTTCTTCAGTGGTTGTACTGTGGTCAATCACCCAAATCTCATTAAAGAGTAGCACACTTAAGATAATTTGATCAAATTCTTCATTGTAATCAATTGCATTTATGTGATTCCAATCAGCAAGGATTTGTCTACCATAATTGATATCGATCAATTCAGGGTGGTCTGCTACGACACCATAGTTTTCTTTCGTAGGATCATAGTCCTGAATCAGATGATCCCATACATGCCATTCCCAGACAATATTGGCCCCTGAATAACCATTTGGTTCGACTTCAATAATATGATCTGGCCATAGTTCTCCCATTGGCAGAGAATTTGGGTCTCGACCTGCATTAATGGCTTCGGACGCTGATTTATACTCCCATGCAATCATCAGAATATTACCGTTTGGCAACATCTCAATATCATGATGGAGACAATGCGCACTGTCGGTATATTCAAACTCCCAGACGAGTGTCCCATTCCAATCTATCATCTCAACACGACCACCAATCCCACCACCAAAAAAACTTGGATTGAAACTAGGTAAAGCAGTACGAAGAATATCTCCATTTTCAAGTAAATATACTGAAAGGGCGGGTTTAAAATAGCTATCCCATGTGTGAACAACTTCCCCACTGTTATTTATTAAAAAAGTGTTTGTAAACACCATTGGAGTGTATAGGATGTACCCATCAAAAGAGTCATAATCGAAAAATACTCCAATAATTTTGACAAACGGTCCAAGTATCTTAGCAACGATTCTTACCTCCGTAGTGTTTGTATCAGGTGCATTTGCTATAATTGTGATCTCTGGAATTGCAGTGATTATTCCAAGTCCAATGCCATATATTCTTATTTTCTCTATACTTGACTCACCAGCGTGGAGTAATGGTATCTCATAAAATATTTTGGGGAGTTTGACTATGGAACCTCCAGTGACACTGATATTTAATGTGATATCTGATATATCGACATCTCCATCGTTTTTGAGTACCACGGTTAGACCAAGACCACCCGTAATGTCTTCGATTTTTAAGTTAGATGCAGAAGTTTCTATGGAATCTGACCATTCAATCTGCTCATAAACATTTTTTCCTTTGACTTTTGCCTTATAGTATCCAGGTTTATCGCTGCCGATATTCAAGATATTTCCATCAAAATTACTTGGTGTAGAATTGTATTTATCTGCTGTTATACTAATAGTTGAAGGTACAATACTAGCTCCAACAAACAAAACCATCACGGTTAAAACCAGGACTTTTCTAACTAATTTATTGTTCATGCCACTATGCCTTACCTAAGATAAAATTTACATCGTTGTTTTAGCATTTAAATGTTTGTTATGAAATAAAAACTGCAACATCCGTAACAAAAAGAAAATGCGTTAGAGGGTTGTTTATACCTTTTATGGAATTAAAAAAGGAAAAAAAGAGGAAAAAGAAAAGAATAGTTCAACTTATGAGGATCAAAGGTCCCAATATGAAACCATCCTTTCCTGTCTCGATAACGGAGACCCCTTCCATCGTGGCTGTCGATGTGACATGAATCGGTCCTAAACCAAATACAGGAAAAGCTCTTACTGTATTACTGCCTCCACCTTCTAAAGTGGTGATAGTACCTGTACTTGTTTTATTAACCATGCCTAGTAATCCTCCGGTAACTGAGACACTCCAACTAATATTTGTTAAATCTGCTACACCATCATTTTTAACCACAGTACTTGCACTCAAAAGTCCAATTCCACTTTTAATATCGATCTTAAGTACATCCTCAAATGCATAAACTTTTCCATATAAATCTGCAATATATACTCGTTCATCAGCTATGGATGGAGAACAAAGCGACATATAGTCAAATTCGTAACTCCACTTGAGATCACCATCATCTATGTCAAAGCAATGAAGAGCACTAGTATCGTAATAATAATACCCAAAATCAAGAGTGGAAATATAAGCCTTGCCATCACCAACTGCAGGAGAGCCAGTGCCAAAGAAGAAATACCATGTTTCTCCGGGTATTAGAACCTTCCATATCAAAGCACCAGTTCCCGCATCTATACGATAAAGACAGCTATCTCCATAGTAATAGTATCCATATAATTCAAAAGCAGTGACATAGATACCATCTTCACAAATCGCAACGGTTGAAAAGGGAAAACCATCCATGCTATACTGCCATACTGTACTGCCAGTATCGCCGTCAAAACAATAAACAGTTCCTCCATAGGAATAGAAGTCAATTCCAGCGTAATATACCCGACCATTGGCATAAACAGGGGAAGCTGAGGAGAAAAAGTACGAAAAACTGGGTACTGGCTTGGTCCATTCCAACGCGCCTGTATCTGCATCTAAGCAGTACAAGGTACCAGTATAATAAGAATACCAGTCGATAGTAACAAAATAGACTTTTCCATCGCCCACCGCTGGTGAACTAAATGAAAACTCTCCGTATCCTGTTGGGTAGCTCCAGATGCTATTGCCATTGAGGTCATAACAGTAGAGTTCTCCAGAAAAACCGTAAAGATCAATACCGCCGAAATAGGCCTTGCCATCAGCAACGATTGTCGGAGAAAATATCCAGCTGGTTAATGGTTTTTGCCAGATCGTTGATCCGTCATCTGCATCCAGGCAAAAGAACGAACTACCATAGGTATAAGGATCAAGGTTGCATATGTAGACTTTACCATCTACCACGGCTGGATCGTTTGGAATGACCATTGGATTATTCCACAGCATCGTTCCATCATCAGCATCTAAACAATAAATCCCTCCATCATAGTTACTTACTTTAGAAATTATATTCTCAAATACTTCAGAAAGATCTTGTTTCTCAAAAATAGATGCCAGATTAGACAAAGAAAGCGGCTCAAAAACATCATAATACCAATCTGTGCTGAGATATAGTTTATCTTCAGCAACAACAGGGGTAGCTGAATAAACGTCATCCCAAATGTTTTGTGTCCAACTTATCTGGTTTGTGTTCGGTGCTATTGATGGAGAAAATCCAGTATTTCCTGGATCGCAACGGTACATAGGCCACCAGTCATTTTCCATTCTACTCTGATCAGTTTCCTTATTTTTATCTATGGTTGCAGTCACTGGTAAAATAGTTGCAATTAACAGCATACAAACTAATATGCCTATTATTTTCTTTTTCAAATTTTTTTACCTCCCTAAAATATTTTTCTGCATTATGTAATATCATATCTTTATTTAAATTTTTCTCTATAAATATATTTATTGCAACATCTGTAACAAAAGGTTAGTGGACTGTTTTCATTTCAACAGTATTTTGAACGGAGGGGGAAGGGGAAGAAAATAATAGGCATTGAAAAACCCTTCCTCCATTCCTACGCATAATCATATATCTAAACGTTATTTAAATTTTACTATGTAAATATATTTGCAACATCTGTAACAATAATACTGCTTGTTTCAGTTCTAAAATATTCTATGGAGGGATATTGTAAAAGGGGTCAGGGAAAGGAATGGAAAGAAGATAACTCCATTTTCAA